>JAKSHU010000080.1 GCA_024399175.1 archaeon | reverse complement strand
AGCTCATGGTCATCGACACCTTCGGAACCCTCGACGAGGACCGCTGGTGGGACGCGGAGGAGTACGCCAAGGGAAACATCGTGGAGCTCTCCAAGGAGTTCGTCAGGCAGTACTACCGCGAGACCGGATACCACAAGGCTCTCTACGACGCACGTGACAACGGCACCCCCGAGCCCGACATACCCGCACTCCCCCAGGAGATCATCGACCGTGTCAGCAAGCTCTATGTTGACATGTACGAGAGGATCACCGGGGAGAAGTTCTGATCACCGAAAACATCCTTCCGGGGGACCCTCCCCCGGTCCACCTTCTGTCACAGACCCAGCACGTCATTTCAATGGTGTGGTCACCTGTATCCGGTGACCTCCCATCTGCCCCTCTTGCCGCCCACGCGCCTGATCTCGTTCAGGGTGCAGTGGTAGTCTCCCTGTCCGTTCCTCCTGTATGTCCCGCTGTTCAGGTTGTTGTTCAGGAACACTGGGCGCAACTCCCTTCTGGCACGGGGAACGTGGACAAGGATGATGGTCCTTCCCTGGATTGTCCTGATCTCCACGTCATCCTCCTGAAGAAGGTTGATGTTGACCCTGTTGGGATTGTTGACCGTGTCCCACAGGTCCTTGAGGATCTTGTCTGGGTCATTCACTCCGCTGACGATGTTGCCGTTCCTCTCATCGATGCCCAGGACTATGGTTCCACCGAATGTGTTGGCGAACGAGGAATAGGTCTCCCACATGCTCTGCGGGAGTCCTTCTCCGCATTTTTTGAACTCCATGTCTATTCCCTCTTTTGTGAGGCACACTCCGTTTTCGGAAATTTCTATGTTCACATCGGAGTGTTTTATATCCATTGAATATAAAGTCTGAGAAAATGAATATAGAGTCGAGATAAGAGAACGAATGAATTGTGATACAATGGCTCACTGGAGCTCGATGACCATACGGTTCTGCCCGATTAGGCACTCGGCCTTCTTTCCGACGGAGGCGATCTTGACCTTGTCCTCCCTGTCGATGCCGTCGGGGTTGCACTGGTGATAATGGCTGCATCCGACCTGTCCGCACTCGGAGGGGAAGAAGGTGATCATCGATCCATCGAAGGCGTACTTCTTGTCGACGCAGACGGTCCTCTCCATCTTCTCGACCTCGACGACCTTGTACTTGCTCTCGGTGACGAAGCAGTCGTGGACGGGGGCCCTCACGCTGACGACCCTGTATCTGCATCCCTTCTCCAGGTTCAGACAGATGTTCTTCCTCTGGCAGTCGGTGCACTCGATCTGCATACCCATGAAGATGAACGTCCTTCCGACCTCCGCGAGTTCCTCGCTGATCATGGAGAGTATCTTCTGGGTCATCTCAGATCACTCCCGTGGCGCGGGCGAGGTTGCGGGCGGCGTTCCTGGTGAGTCCGTTGTCGCCGAGGATGGTGTACCTGTCCTTGCGGACCTTGTTGGCGGCGACGAGGGCGTCGACCACATCCTCCTCGGAGATGCCGAGTTCGGCGGCGGTGGTCGGGGCTCCGATGGTCTTCAGGGCGTCGCGGATCTGCTTCCAGTTTCCGCCCTGGAGGTTCATCATCATGATGGTTCCGACGCCGCACTGCTCTCCGTGCATCGCCTTGCCGGGGTGCAGAAGGTCGAGGGCGTGGGAGAACATGTGCTCGGACCCGCTGGTGGGTCTGGAGTTGCCCGCGATGCACATCGAGGTTCCGGACGCGATGGCGGGCTTGAGGACGTGCCAGACTCCCTCCTCGGTGTCGGGGATGATGGAGGGGGCGTTGTTGAGGATGCTCTCGGCGGCATACCTGGAGAGCGCGTAGGCGGAGGAGCTGAACTCCTCGTCCTTGATCTTTCTGGCGAAGTCCCAGTCGCTGAGTGCGGAGAAGTTGGACAGCACGTCGGCGCATCCGGAGGCGAGATATCTGAAGGGGGCCTTCACGACGATCTCGGTGTCCGCGATGATGGCGGTGGGGGGCAGGGCCTGCATGGTCTGGGGCGCACCCTCCTTGGTCTTCACCGAGGCCCTGTCGGAGCAGATCCCGTCATGGGCCACGGAGGTGGGGATGCTGATGAAGGGCAGGTTGGTCTCCCTGGCGACCATCTTGGCGATGTCGATCTTGCTTCCTCCGCCGATGGCGAGAAGGAACTTCGCATCGTGGGCCTTCACGGCCTCGAGCGCCTTGTCGATGTTCTCCTGGTCGGTGTTGCCCACTCCGACGTATGACATGAGGTATCCGTTGTCGGTCATGAGGTCCTGGACGGCCTTTCCCGCGGCTTCGTAGGTCTGGCCTCCGGAGATGATCAGTCCCTCGTGACCGAACATGAGGTTGCGGCAGACGTCTGCGGTCTGCTGGACGACCCCGTGGCCGAGAAGCGTGCAACGGGGGAAGTTCATGGACCTGACCTTGGAAAACTGTTCGCTCATATCAAAATCGACTGGTTATGAACAGGAAACCTATTAATGGTTTCCCGTGGATGTTTTTCACCATGAAGGCGATGGTCCTGTGCGGAAGCGGAAACACCGATGGATACACCCATGACATGTGCCAGACGTTCGCGGACGGTCTGAAACCGGTGTTCTCCGAGGTCCGCGTGGTCGATCTCTCCTCCCTCCGCATCGGGGACTGCACGGGCTGCTCCTCCTGCAGATACGGAAGGGGATGCGTCCTGAGGGATGATGCCGAGGCGCTTTTCAGGGAGATGGAGGATACCGACCTCCTGGTGCTGGCCACCCCCATCCGCTTCAACGGTCCCTCGTCCGTGCTCAAGAGGTTCATCGACAGGCTCAACCCCTACTGGGGCGGTTCACGCGTCCACCCCCGCTGGTGCTGCGGACTGATGTGCGCCGGAAGTTCCAGGCCCTGCTTCGACCATGCCCGTTCCGAGATGAGGTCGGCGTCAAACACCGTGGGGATGGAATGGCTGGGGGAGCTGTGCATCCCGGACACCGACCATGGGAAGGGCTGCGGCCCGGAGACGAAGAGGTTCGTCGAGGAGATTCTGAAAAGGATCAGCGGGTGAATCCGAAGACGTCGACGGCCTGGAGGGACGGTTCGAAGCCGAGCTCCCTCACGGGACTGTAGACCAGGAGTCCGCCGCACTCGTCGTGCATACGTTTCCAGGCGGCATCATCTAGGGATCCGTCCATGTCGGCCACCATGACATTGTGGAATCCCACGTCGGCGACCTTCGACACGATCCCGGCCGGATCGTGACCATCATGCATCCCATTCCGGCAGACGACAAGCGGGACGCAGCTGTCGGACACCTCGAGGATGTCCTCGAGGACGGAGTCGTTCCTTATGCGGTCACAGGGGAAGACGAGCCTGTCCGCATTTCCCACGAAGCCGTCCAGGACGTCCATCTCGTCATAGATGGGTTCGATGAGCCAGACATCGTTTCCCGACACCTTGCAGAACTCCATGAACGGTGCGTTGAAGACGCCGCGGTTCATTCCGACGACATCCCACACGAGGACCTTCCCCCTTTCCGCCCTGGTCTTCAGTGCGGGGATGGTGGTCACCGGGACGTGGTCGTCTGTCGAGGCCCTTTCTCCGGAGAACGTGACGGGCCCGGCGTGGAGCCTGGTGCCCTCAAGTGTCGCGTATATCAGGGGGATCCTCTGCATGGTTCCAGAATGGTCCAATGGATATATGCGGGTTGCGGGCCCCGTCAGAGACGGTGGACCCTGTCCTCCTTCCTCGCGGGGGGTGACGGCAGGGGTTCCGTGGGATGTCCGATGGCGCAGTATCCTATGCCCTCCCACTCGTCCTCGATGCCGATCCTCCTGAGGAGCTCCCTGCCGTACTCGGTCTCGAACTCCTCTCTCGCGCGGTTTATCCAGCAGCTTCCAAGACCCAGCGCGTGCGCGGCAAGCATCATGTTGCCCATCACGAGGGCACCGTCGTACTGGCGGTTGTACCAGTCCCTCCTCGCTATGACGAGGATCCTGACGGGTGCACCGTAGAACGGGTCGAAGTCCTCGGGCCATCCTCCGAAGGCTGCGTTGTGCTTTCTGATCTCCTCGCGGACCACCGGGTCCTCCAGAATGATGATCTTCGTGTGCTGGTATCCTCTGCCGTTGGCGGCGTAGAGTCCCGCCTCGATGATCTGGTCGACCAGTTCCCTGTCGGGGATCTGCGCCGTGTATTTCCTGACGCTGCGGCGTTCGATCATCGCCCTGATGATGTCGTTCATGGATGGGACAACGCATACCTGTGATAAGTCTGTGGCGAGAAAAGGGGTGAGTTCGGGCCGGGTCAGTCCCCCCGGCCGTCACTCGGTTAAGAGAGTTCAGGCAAGAACCTTGTTCTTGAGGATAGGCATGATTCCGCCGACGAGGGTGATGATACCTCCGACGAGGACGAGCCAGAATCCCATTCCGATGGAGTAGATGTCGGTGAACTTGTAGGAGACATCTCCGAGCATGGTGTGGTGAACGATGGTCTGGGTGTAGAAGAGGATTCCACAGACGACGACAACGACGGAGAGGATGAGTGCAACAAGTCCGAGGATGTTGTTGATGGTCTGGAACTTCTCGGTGTTCATGATGCTGGGGACGATCATGAGGGCGAGGGAGATGATTCCGCAGATGAGTGCGACGAGGGGCACGTAGGTGTAGTTGGTTGCGGAGTCGATTCCGCTGACCTTGTTGTAGAAGTCCATTCCGGTGTAGTCAAAGGTGGTTCCACCGACGGTCATGCTTCCCCAGGTGAGGAAGACTCCGACGACGAGAATGATGGCACCGATGATACCGATGATTCCGAGGGGGTTGGTTGATTTTAGATCCACAGTTTTCACCTTTTGATTAGTGAGAGAGTTGCATCCCATGCAACAGTCCCGAGTACTGCATCAGAATATAAATAACTTTGAGCAGAATCAAAGAATCGCGGCCCCCGCCCAATCGTGCCTTATATATGCTCTCAGGTGAATTGCACATCATGGCATCCTACAAGTGTCCCAAATGCGGAAATGTGTATGAGAAGACCTACGCCTTCGGCCCCTGCACCCCCGTGTGCTGCGGGGAGAGGTGCGTCGAGCTCGCCGTCCAGACCGGCAGTCCCGACGAGAACAAGCACGTCCCCTACTTCGAGAGGGTCGACGGCGGCGTCCTCGTCAAGGTCGGAAAGGTCGAGCCCCACCCCATGACCGAGGAGCACTACATCGTCTACATCGAGATCTGTGCGGACGGAGTGAAGATGAGGAAGTATCTCAAGCCCGGAGACAGGCCCGAGGCATTCTTCGCCACCGACGCCAAGGTCGTCGTCGCAAGGGAGCTCTGCAACAAGCACGGGCTCTACAAGTACGAGTAAACTTCTGATCCGGGCCCCCGGGCCCGGTCGGGCCACCACCGTTTTTCCGGCACATCTACAAATGTGCCAGCACACCAATTCCATCGAGTTGATCCCCTGTTTTCACGCACACGCACGCGTGAAGATAGTATTAATAGGAGAATGGACTAGCCCATTCCATCGTTCGGGAGAATCCAGAGATGATTTCCAGTGTCCGTGTCGCCGATCTTCTTCTTGATTAAGGCCAGTGGACACTGTTTGAACGGAAAATGGTGGTTCTATGAATACGCAGAAAACCAGTGAAGGCGCTAAGTTGTCAGACATGTTCGCGATCAGTCAGTACAACCAGCTTGCTCTCTCTGGTGTGGACTCCATCAAAGATGTAGAAATCTTCGATACCACGCTGAGGGACGGTGAGCAGACCCCGGGAATCGCACTGAGTCCCGAGGACAAGGTACGCATCGCACAGGCCCTCGACAACCTCGGCGTGAGCTACATCGAGGCGGGTTTCGCCGGGTCCAGCGACATCGAGAAGCAGACCATCAAGCAGATCAACGACCTCGGACTGAACGCGCAGGTCCTGAGCCTGGCCCGTTCCGTCCACAAGGACATCGACGCGGTCATCGACAGCGGATGCGACTACGTCCACACCTTCATCGCGACCTCCGACCTGCACATGAAGTACAAGCTGAAGATGACCCCCGAGGAGGTCAAGGCACGTGCGGTCGACTCCATCGAGTACGCGAGGGCCCATGGTCTGAAGGTTCAGTTCTCCTGCGAGGACGCCACCCGCACCGACCTGCAGTTCATGAAGGAGGTCTACAAGGCCGTGCAGGATGCAGGGGCATGCTCCATCAACGTCCCCGACACCGTCGTAGTCATCACTCCCAAGGCGATGACCTTCCTGATCTCCGAGCTGAGGAAGGAGATCTCCATCCCCATCGCGGTCCACTGCCACAACGACCTCGGACTGGCCACCGCCAACACCCTGGCCGCCATCGAGGCCGGCGCGACCATCGTCCACACCACCGTCAACGGAATCGGCGAGAGGACCGGAAACGTCGCCCTGGAGGAGGTCGCGATCAACCTCCTGGCGAACTACGGCTACGAGTGCGTCAACATGTCGAGGATCACCGAGACCTCCGACCTGATCCAGAGGATCACCGGAGTCCAGATGGCCGTCAACAAGCCCCTGGTCGGCGCCAACGCGTTCGCGCACTCCTCCGGAATCCACTGCCACGGTGTCATGGGCAACGCCCTGACCTACGAGCCCTTCAAGCCCGAGGTCATCGGAGCACAGAGGCACATCGTCATCGGAAAGCTGTCCGGAGCGCACTCCGTCGAGGGCAAGCTGGAGGAGCTTGGCATCAAGTTCCCCGCGGACCACATGGATGAGCTGATGGCCACCATCAAGAAGCTGGCTGTGGCCGGAAAGACCGTCTCCGACGCCGAACTGGCAGCCGTCGCGGACGACATCATGTGGAAGAAGAGCGAGGAGAAGAAGGAGTGCAGCCTGGACGAGCTGACCGTCATCACCGGCAAGTCCACCACCCCCACCGCCACCGTGAAGATCACCCGTGCGGACGGAACACAGGTCACCGTCTCCGACATCGGAGTCGGCCCCGTCAACGCGGCGGTCAACGCCATTAGGAAGGCGGTCAACGACGCGATGACCCTGGAGGAGTACAAGCTGTCCGCCATCACCGGCGGATCCGACTCCATGTGTCAGGTCGCCGTCACATTGAAGAACGTTCAGAGCGACGGAGCGATGACCTTCGGCAGGGCTGTCGGCACCGACATCGTGGAGACCTCGGTCGCCGCGACCATGTCCGCCATCAACAAGGACTTCGCACGCGTCAAGAAAGATAACTGAGAGTGAGTAAAATGGGAAAGACAATCGCAGAGAAGATTCTCTCCAACCACGCACACGTGGATGCAAAAGCAGGTCAGATCGTCGTCGCAGATGTGGACTATGTCATGGTCAACGACGTCACCGGACCCATCGCGTTCAGGAAGTACGACGAGATCAACAACGGCCAGATGTTCAAGGACAGGATGGTCCTCATCCCCGACCACTACGTCCCCAACAAGGACATCGCATCCGCGGTCCAGGCCAAGGAGATGAGGGACTTCGTCAAGAAGCACGACCTCCCCAACTACTTCGAGGTCGGAAAGGGCGGTGTCTGCCATCAGCTCATGGTCGAGGAGGGATTCGCCGCACCCGGAAGGCTCATCGTCGGAGCGGACTCCCACACCTGCACCTATGGTGCCGTCAACGCGCTCTCCACCGGAATCGGATCCACCGAGGCGGGAGTCGTCTTCGCCACCGGAAAACTCTGGTTCAAGGTCCCTGAGTCCATCAAGGTCGTCCTCACCGGAAA
>JAKSHU010000008.1 GCA_024399175.1 archaeon | reverse complement strand
TTTACCGAACATTTTCTCCAGATTTTACCGAACATTTTCTCCAGATTTTACCGAACATTTTCTCCAGATTTTACCGAAAATTAATATATCCAGAGGTAGAATAATATTCATGGTGAGCAGGCCTAAGGAATATGTCCCCAGATTGGCTGACAAAAGGTTGAATTTTCTATTGTCCTCCTGTGGGGCCGTATACGTGAAGGGCCCGAAATGGTGTGGCAAATCGACTACTGCGGAGCAGCAGGCAAAGAGCACAGTCTACATGCAGGACAAGGAAAAGCAAGCACAATATGTTGCGTTGGCCAGAAACGCGCCACACATATTCCTTTCCGGCGAGACACCAAGACTCATAGATGAATGGCAGTCTATTTCATTCATCTGGGATTCGATAAGGTTCGAGGTTGACCAGAGGAACGAATTCGGGCAGTTCATCTTGACAGGTTCCACCGTGCCCAATCTGGATGAGAAAAAGGAGTATGAACATAGTGGGGCCGGGCGCATAGTCCCTATGATCCTGCGCACGATGTCTCTCTATGAATCCCGCGATAGCAATGGCAAGGTCTCCCTTTCGAATCTGTTTCAGGGAATCGCTTTCGAAGGTGCAGCAGAATCCAATCAGGATTTGGCAGACTATGCTTATCTCATCTGTCGTGGAGGGTGGCCACTGGCAGTGATTCAGATGAATGACAGGGTCGCTCTGCAACAGGTGAGGAACTACTATCAGGTTCTGATCCAAGAGGATTTCCAACGTCTCAAGAAGAAAAAACGGGGCACACTGAAGATTAACTCGTTGTTGAAGTCCTATTCGAGAAACGTCTCCTCCCAGTGTTCCATCTCCACCCTTCGCAACGATCTCCGCAACCACGGGGATTCAGACATGGATGATGACACGATCTATGCATACCTCGAGGATCTGGAAAGTCTGTATGTCATTGAAGAACTCCCTGCCTGGAATGTTAATATTCGCAGCAAGGCAGCTGTACATAGTGCGGATACCAGACATTTCATCGATCCCTCCATAGGTTGTGCAGCATTGGATGTGTGGCCCGAGGATCTCATCAATGATCTCAACACCATGGGCTGCTTCTTCGAATCTCTCGTGGTGCGTGATCTGAGGGTATATGCTGAAGCCCTGGGTGGAACACTGTATCATTATCGTGACAGCGATGGTCTGGAAGCCGATGCGGTCATCAAGCTGGAGAACGGAAAGTGGGCGGCCATTGAAGTCAAACTGTGTGATCAGGCAAGGATCGATGAAGGGGCCGCACATCTGATTGCACTCCGGGACAAGGTGGAATCGAAATACATCGGAGAACCGGAGTTTCTGATGGTGGTCACCGCCACGACGATGGCCTATCGTCGTGCAGACGGGGTGTATGTGGTGCCTCTGGGATGTCTTGGACCTTGATGACCGTATACTGTGATTTGATGTGATCATAGACTCCTTGTCTCAGAATATCTGGAACATGTGTAAAAAGTGAAGCCGGGGGTCCACCCCGGCCCTGAATCGGGTCTATCTCAGTTATCGTAGACGCTTGGACGGTCCACGACCCTGAGGATGGCCCAGTCCTTCTCGCCCCTGTATTTCTTCATCAGATCCTCCATGAGTTTATCGGTGGGGTTGATGAGGTAGCATTTCAGGAGGTAGTAGTCGATCACGTCGAGCTGGGTGCCCAGGGGGCAATCGGGGTTGGTGATCGCGGTGGTGATGACGTGTTTCCTGGGGGTGGGCCCGTACTCGTTCTCCCACTGGATAAGGTGTGACGCGTACTGACTGTAGACCATCGCGTCGGAGACGCTGTAGGGGGTGTCAAGCTTGAGGAGCTTGTTCCACCAGACCTTCTTCGAGGAATCGTGCCTCTCCTCCATGAAGTACACGTAGTCGAAGAGCATGACTGTAGCCAGCCTGAGTCCGTCGGGCTCGTTGCGGACGTGCGTCAGTATGGCGAGGAAGTGCTGCACGGACTGGATGCGGATGAAGGGCTCCTTGATGTCGCTCACCATGCCTCCGGAGCTGCGGATGCTGTCGATCTTCTTCTTCAGGGAGAGGTCCGTGTTCTTACGGTACTCCTGCACGGACTCGTCCAGACCCTTCTTTCCGATGTATCCGTTCCCGTCGACGTTGATGGTTCTGTGGAGGGCCTCGTAATGCTGGATCTTCTCCCTGGTGCAGGTGATGAGGTCGTCATAGGAGCATCCGTACATCTTGGGGACGTACTGCATGACCCACTCCTCATCAAGACGGTATGCTGGGACGCCCTTGATGCGGGACACACTGTTGTTGGCGAACAGGATGGACTCGTAGGGACTGGTGGCCACGAGATAGTATATGACCACCATCAGACGGAAGATGGGCAGCACGACGATGAGGATTACGATGAACTGCAGGATGTGGTAGATGAACTCGTTGATGGTCACGAGGTAGAAGATGAGGCAGAACACCGCGGGGAACGCGACCGATATGAAGAACGACTGGCGGAAGTCGTAGATCAGGGTGTGTTTGACTCCGAGGTAGTTGACTTTGGCGATGCTGATGGACGTGGGGTCGTAGTTCATCATCTCCAGTTCCAGCTGATCGTTGCTGATTGTCAGCGAGATGATCGCGTAGGCGATGGAGATGAACGTGGCGGCGACCGTGATAGCCATCAGGATGATGTCTATGTTCATGGGGAAGAATCTCGCAGGACAGGTATATGCCTATCGTGCCGTTTCACTGGCGGAACATCCCAATCTTCCTCTTCTATGCACTTCCTTAATATATGGGAAGTCCTACCGCCCACGTTAAGCGGCCCTTGAAAGCCTGCTTGGGATTGAAACTACAATGACTTCTTTTGAGGACCTTGGTGTGAACGTCGCATTGCTCGACGTTATGAAGGACATGGGATGGACCGAACCCACTCCCGTCCAGTGCGAGGCCGTTCCGATCGGAATGGCCGGAAACGACTTGATAGCCAAGGCCCAGACCGGAACCGGCAAGACCGGAGCCTACTCCATGATCCTCCTCAGCAGGATCGGGAAGGGCAGGGAGATCCCCTCCGCGCTCGTGATCGCCCCCACGAGGGAGCTCGCGATGCAGGTCGAGGTGGAGATCAGGAAGCTCTCCAGGAAGTCCGGCCACTACAGCGTCGCGGTATACGGCGGAGCACCCTACGAGAAGCAGATCAACGCCCTCAGGAGGGGATCAGACATCGTCGTGGGCACCCCCGGAAGGCTGAAGGACCTCATCGAGAAGGAGGCGCTCGACCTCTCCAACGTCACCGAGGTCGTGCTCGACGAGGCCGACAGCATGCTCGACATGGGATTCGCCGACGAGCTGGAGTTCATCATGGCCCAGGTCCCCGAGAAGCACCAGACTCTGATGTTCTCCGCCACCCTCAACTGGGAGGTCGAGAGACTGGCGTCCGAGATGCTCGAGAGTCCCGCCAAGGTGGACATCTCCGGAGACACCCCCACCACCGGCCTGACCAAGCAGTACATCATCCCGTGCAGGAAGAACGAGAAGAAGGAGATCCTCTACGAGATCCTCCGCAACGGAACCCCCAAGACGATCGTGTTCTTCTCCACCAAGGTCATGGTGGACACGGTCTTCGAGGAGCTCAAGGAGAAGGGTGCCAGAGTCGGTACCCTCCACGGTGACATGCCCCAGAAGCGCAGGGAGAGGGTCATCGGGGACTTCAGGGACAACCACCTCCTCATCCTCCTGGCCACCGATGTGGCGTCCAGGGGACTCGACGTCTCCGACGTCGACCTGGTGGTCAACTTCGACCTCCCCATCGAGCCCGAGACCTATCTGCACAGGATCGGAAGGACCGGCAGGGCCGGAAAGGCGGGAGTTTCGATCTCCATCGTCAACCCCCGCGACAGGAAGCTCGTGCGCATGTGCGAGGAGGAGGCCGACACCGAGATGGAAAGGATCACCGTCGAGGAGCTCGAGCCCATCGAGGTCGAGCACGAGCCCGTATACAGGGAACGCCCCACGAGGGAGAAGAAGATGAGACCTGAGAGACACAGGAACAATGACAGGAGGAGAGACAGGTCCTCCGATGAAAGGATCGACAGATTCAGCAACGAGAGGGAGGGTTTCGCCACCGTCGAGATCTCCCTCGGAAAGAACGACGGAGTGAAGCGCAGCGACATCGCCGACTTCATCAAGCAGCGTGCGGACCTCCCCGAGGACGCGATCGGAAAGGTCGGACTCAAGGACGAGACCTCCTTCGTGGAGGTCTCCCTCGACCACTTCGACTACATCATCGAGAACCTCGCCGACTGCGAGTACGAGGGAAAGGCCATCACCATCAAGGAGGCTCCCCGCAAGAAGAGCTTCCAGGACGCGGCACCCGCGGAGTCCCGCGGAGACGAGACCTCCGGGGACGAGGAATCCGAGAGGCCCAGGCGCGAGTTCCGTGACCGTGACGACCGTCGCGGATACGGAAGGGACCGTGGATACGGAGACAGGCGCGGAGGCTATGGAAGGGACCGTGGATACGGCGACCGTCCGAGGAGGGACTTC
The DNA here is from genome assembly GCA_024399175.1 of archaeon. GTDB lineage: Archaea > Thermoplasmatota > Thermoplasmata > Methanomassiliicoccales > Methanomethylophilaceae > Methanomethylophilus. The sequence goes on along the minus strand of JAKSHU010000008.1, from coordinate 19,138 downwards.
GGAGACAGGCCCAGGCGCGAGTTCCGCGACGACTCCGGTGACGGAGAGAGGAGGGAGTTCCGCGACAGGCCCCGCAGGGATTTCGAGGATCGCCCCAGGCGTGACTTCGGAGACCGCCCCCGCAGGGACTTCCGCGACCGTGACGACCGTGGATACGGAGACAGACCCAGGCGTGAGTTCCGTGACCGTGACGAGCGTCCCCGCAGAGACTTCGGAGACCGCCCCCGCAGGGATTTCGGAGACCGTCCGAGGAGGGACTTTGAGGATCGCCCCAGGCGTGAGTTCCGCGATGACTCCGGTGACGGAGAGAGGAGGGAGTTCCGTGACAGGCCCCGCAGGGATTTCGAGGACCGTCCGAGACGCGACTTCGGAGACAGGCCCAGGCGCGAGTTCCGTGACCGTGACGAGCGTCCCCGCAGAGACTTCGGTGACCGCCCCCGCAGGGACCGTGACGACCGCGGACACGGAGATAGGCCCAGGCGTGACTTCGGCGACAGGCCCCGCAGGGACTTCGACGGGGACGGAGACCGTCCTCAGAAGCCCAAGAGATACGGTTCCAACAGGGACTCCCCCAGGAACAGGTACGGATCCAACCGCGACAAGCCCAAGGACAGGCGCGGAAAATACTGAGGTGCGGACATGGGGCTCTTCAGAAAGAAAGGGGAAACCGTGATCGCTCCTCCCGAGCCCCTCGTCCGTGACAACGCGAACTGGCGCGACTGGTCCCACAAGGGATTCACCCAGTTCGAGTCCGGCGACACCCCGTCCGCGATCCTCCACTGGGTCGGAGCGGTGGACCGCTGTCCCGATCCCACGACCAAGCAGTTCAATCTTTTCAGGGACGACATCTACAGGGCCTTCCTCAGGCAGCTCGAGGACGGCACCCGGAACGGACTGGTCATCCCCCTTCATCTCGTGGCGGAGGTCGATGCGGAGATCTATGTCAAGCATCACGGCGTGTTCGAGGGACACCTGACCGAGAAGCTGTTCTACGACGTCAAGGAGATGATCTCCGGAGCGACCGGTCCCCAGGAGGTCACGACCCTCTTCGTCTCGGGAGTCTTCGCCATCGTGGGCCAGCTCCGCTACATCGCCGATATGAGGGAGGCCGTGTCGAAGTGCCAGGAGGGTCTTCTCCTGGGAAGTCACGCCATCTCGCTCTGCGAGGATTTCCAGAAGACCAAGTTCACGGGACGTCTCAGACCCAAGGCCGCCATCGAGTTCATCGATGCTCTCAACTACACCTTCAGGAGGATCATCGGGGAGCTTGAGAAGACCCTCGGTGAGATGGACGAGGAACGTCTCCTCGCCCTGAGGGAATACCGCAGGACGCACGTCGAGGACCGTCTGAAACACATCGGAGCGGCGTTCCACCTCAGCATCAACGCCATAGGTGTCGGACACATCTCCTCGAAGAAGCTCGACGAGGGACTCAGCACGGAGATCCCCGCATACGTCGAGGACTTCCTCCGCATGGAATGATCCTTCTCAGATCTGGAAGTTCACGTCCAGCTGGTCTGCGGCGAACTGTTTCACAAGAAGCTCGTCGGGCACGTACTCGTCATATTTTCCTATGCGCAGGTCGTCATCGTTGCCGATGAGGTCGGTGCCGTCAGATTCGTTGAGTATCCTGGCGATGGCGGAGCGCAGCTCCCTCTCGGACAGGTCCGTGACCACATCGATGTAGTACGGCTGCCTGCATCTTATCGCTCCGACATCATCGATCTGCGTGAGCACCCTCTTGAGGGTGTCGAACTGCCTGCTTCCGACCCAGGGGTACATTCTGAATCCCCTGGACCTCTCGCTGAATACCCTCGAGACTCCGAGCTCCTTTCCCATCTCCCTGCAGTGCCTCAGGCAGTTCTCGGCCTCCTTGTCCAGATAGTCGTAGGAGTCGATTGAGAGCAGGACGTCCCTCATCCTGCGGAGGATCCTGGTGTCCAGACCGGGGATCCCGGAGGTCCAGGGCGTGTTGACGGTTCCGTCGGACTCCACGACATCGGCGTGGTAGTCCTTCATGCTGACCTCCTTCACCTCCCAGACCCTGCCTGCCAGCTGGATCAGCTCCCCCACGGAGGGGATCTGCTGTATGGATCCGATGGACTTGCCCTCGAACTTGATCTCGAACTCCTTCCCCGTGGTGAACACGGAGCAGAACTCCCTGTTGAAGGAGACCTTCTCTCCCTTCGTGCCTATCAGGTAGGTTCCGTCCTCCATCCTCTCCAGATGTCCGATGGACACCAGGTGCTTCAGGAGCCACTTGTAGTCATCCTCGGTGATGTTGCGGAACGGGTACATGGAGAGGACGTTCTCCCTGAGTTCCCCGTATCTGGCGCCCAGTCCCGGTTTCAGGTACTGCATCGTCTGGTGGTACAGCAGGCTGTAGGGCAGGCGCGGGACCCACGCGGGCTCCACCCATCCGTCCCTCAGGACGAGCTCGCTCATGGCGATGCTCCTGACTAGGTCCATCGAGATCCCGTCGATCTCCGTCCAGTACTTGGCGAGGTCGTCGTTGCAGTAGACCACCATGTTCTGTGTTCCGCCCCTTCTTCCGGAACGACCCATCCTCTGCACCATGCTGGAACATGTGTACGGGGCACCGATCTGCACGATGCGGTCGAGGTTGCCCACGTCGATTCCCAGCTCCAGTGTGACGGTGGCTACGACGGTGTTCTTGCGGTCCTTGTTCTTCAGGGCCTCCTCCGCGTTGTGCCTCAGCTCGGCGGAGACGCTTCCGTGATGGATGAACACCTCGCCGGGACGTCCGTTGAGCTCCGCCATCCTGCCCAGGGACCTGGACGTCTTCTCGGCGGAGTCCCTGCTGTTCGTGAACACTATGCAGCTCCTGTTCTTGACATCGGAGTAGAGCTGCTTGTAATACCTGGTGACCGCCTTCTTCCTGTACTCTCCTTCCTCCTCCTTCTCGGAGGGGAACATGTTGTAGCGAATCTCGATCCTCCTGTCGCCGATGCTGTCATCGCTCACCACCACCGTGCCGATGCCGGTGTTGGCGGAGAGCCACTCTCCGGCGACGGTCTTGTCGGAGATGGTGGCCGACAGACCCAGACGTCTGGGTCTGCATCCGGTGAGCCTTTCCAGACGCTCCAGGCAGCAGAGGAGCTGCAGTCCCCTGTCGGAGTTCATGAACGCGTGGACCTCGTCGATGACGATGAAGCGCAGGTCGCCGAAGAGTCTGGGCAGTTCCTCCTGGCGGTTGACCAGGATGTTCTGCAGCGACTCGGGAGTGATCTGCAGGATACCGGAGGGATTGGACACGGCCTTCCTCTTCCTGCTCTGGCTGATGTCCCCGTGCCATCCCGTGATGGGGATGTACGAGTCCCTGAGGATAGGCTCGATCCTCTCGAACTGGTCGTCGATGAGGGCCTTGAGGGGTCCGATGTACAACGCGCCGAATCCCTTCGTGGGCTCTCTGTGGAGCGAGGAGATGATGGGGAACATCGCCGCCTCCGTCTTTCCGCTGGACGTTCCTGCGCAGATCAGGATGTGCTGGCTCCCGCCCGTGAAGTGCTCGTAGGCGGTCTTCTGGATGCTCCTCCACTCGGTCCATCCGCTGGAGTGCACGTGCTCCTGGAGGAACCAGGGGAGGTCCGCGAACAGGTCGCTCATATGTCGAGGTCCTCGATGACGTCCCCGTCGGGGTTGTGGTCGGCGTCCACGGACCTTCCCTCGACGAGCTCCTCGAACCTCGCGTCGGGGTTCTGGTGCAGGGTGTCGAGCAGGCTGATGAGGTCCCTGGTGATCTCCCTGGGGGTGACCATCGACGAGGAGATGTTGTTGCTGAGGACGGTCTTCAGGTAGATCTCGAGTTTCCTGTCGTCGATCTCGGAGGTGTAGTCGTACCTCTGCTCGTGGAGGCCCTTGATGGTCCTGAGGAGGACGAAGACCTCCTCGTTGGAGAGGGGTCTGAGGTTGATGACGGGTCCGAGGTAGTTGTCGTATCCGTTCTCGTACCTTCCGGAGACCAGACGTGACTTGAGCGCCTCGTAGCTGTAGAGTCCCCTGTTGGGGTCCTGGATGAACTCGGGGGTTCCGCAGATATACATCGAGAGGTGGGAGGACTTTCCCTGCATGATGTCGTTGAACATGGTGAGGAGACGCTCGTAGTTGTTGGTGCGTGAAACCTTGCTCTGGAGCTTGTAGAGGACGACGGCCTCGTCGAGGAAGACCACGAGTCCCTTGTAGCCGAGTCTGACGAAGGTCTCCGCCCAGAGCTTGATGACCTCGTACCAGTCGGAGTCGTCGATGAGGGTGTTGATGCCGATCTCCTTCCTAACGTTGGACTTGAGCTCGTACTCTCCCTTGAGCCACCTGAGGGCGGGTGAGTCCTCGACGTCGGTGAGATAGTCGTAGACGTAGTCGGAGATGACCTTGACGAAGTCGTGGCAGAACTGCATGCTCGACATCGATGCGGTCTGTGCGCGCACCCTGCTTCCGATAATCTCCCTAGTGACCTTCTCCCTGCCTCCGATCTCCTCGGATAGGGTCTCTGCCCAGTCCTGCAGGATGGGCTCCACGGCCCCGCCCTCGGGCCTGGTCCTGTACGCGGTGTTCTTGACAAGCTCCCTGTAGGTGTTGAGTCCCTCGCCCTTGGATCCGGTAAGCCTGCGGTTGATGGCGAGGTCCGCGTCCATCACGACGAATCCCTTGTCCATCGCGTAGTTTCTGATCATCTGGGTCATGAAGCTCTTTCCGTTTCCGAAGCGTCCGGAGATGAAGCGGAACGCTCCTCCCCCCTCGGCGGTGTCCTCGAGGTCTCCCACGAATGTCTGGGTCTCCTTCTTTCTTCCCACCGCGATGTACTCCAGTCCCCTGCGGGGGACCACTCCGGAAGACATCGCGTTCATCAGTGTCGTCAGTGTTCTCTTGGGTACGTTTGCTACCATTTACAATATCCTCCTCAGTTCGTCCGCGTAGTCCTCCACGGGGATTCCATCCTCGATGACCGTGTCGCCCACAGTGTCGAGTGACTTGGTGTTTATCGCGTCATCGATCCTCGCTGTCGTGGTATTAAGAATCTTCAGGTACGCCTTCCCCTCCCTGGGGGTGGACAGGCATCTCCTGAGGTACTCCCTCTCGTCTGCGGAGAGGGTGGCGGAGAGCTGCTCCCACGGGTCCGATCCCTCCGCGGAGGTTGCGGTCTGCACGGGGGTCTCCACGACCTCTTCCTCCTCCGTGCGCATCATCTCGGTGACCTCCGTGAGGTCGGCCTCGGCCTCCGCCACGGCCTGCATGTCCAGGCAGATCCTCGCGGGCTCGGGCCTGTTGTTCAGGTTCCACCACACCAGCATCTCCTCGTGGATGATCGATGCGCAGTTGACTCCGGAGAAGGTGAACGACGCCCTCTTCTCGTTCCTTCCGAGCTTGAGGGAGTCCAGCTCGGTGATGGTGTATTCCGCGCACTTGTCCACCAGCTTGGAGAACTTGGACGCGCCGAGGTAGTTGATGTACCTGACCTTCCTCTCCTTCTTGCCGCGCAGGTAGTCCAGGCCGAAGTAGAGCGACCTGCTGGTCGACACGACCTCCGCGGAGAAGGCCAGCTTGGGATCCTTCTTGGAGATGACCTGCTGGAATATCCTCTGCAGCGCCTTGGAGAACGGTTTCAGGGGGATCACGTCGCCCACGTAGCGTGCGTTCATCGATCCTCCCCTCATCATTCCCAGGATGTCCTTCTCGAGCGGGGTCTGGTTGGTGCCCCTGATGTATCCATCGATCCAGGTGTTGACCGTGTATCTGCCCATGCAGACATGGTAGTGCGGGAACTCGTCGTTGTTGGCGAGGGCGTGGTCCATCAGGGTGGTGCCGATGAGGGACGCGTTGTCTTTCCCGTACACCTCATAGAGTCTCTCCATCATCCTGTGCGCGTCCAGGCCCCTCTCCTCGTTGATCAGCTCGGTGAGGTACAGGTTGACGTATCCGTTGTCGGTGTCGAGGTGGATCCCCTTGGAGAAGGCGTCCCTCCAGAACAGATAGTACGCGATCTGCTTCTCACCCAGGTCCCTGAACGTGGGATGGTCGAACCCGGACGGGACGAACAGGGCCGGACCCTCGGGTCTCCTGTTGCCGTAGGTGAGGAGGTCGCCCACTGTCATGTGGTTCCTGCTCTCCTCGGTGAGGGGGTCGTAGAACCTGGAGGGGCCCTTGGGAGTGGGTGTGGTGCCGAGCCGCCTCGAGAGGACCCCATGCTCCTTGGAGAAGGGGTCGACGGATTCCGTGAGCTCCCCGCTCTCCATGACGCGGGCGAAGATGGTCACCAGCTCGTCCCTGAACGGGACCTCGTACTGTCTGCCGGGCTTTCCGACATACAGCTCCGCCAGGAGGTTGGCCAGGGAGGACATCATGTCCCTGTCGGGGACGCGTTCCAGGGTCTCCAGGGGAATCTTCCTTCCGTAGTACGCGTACTCCTTGAAAGGCAGGAAGCAGCTCTTCCTTATGCGGAGGAACCTCTCGCGGAGTCCGGACCCGTCCCTTTTCAAGATTTCGTCGTACTCCCTCAGCACGGTTCCGATCACACGGGCCATCGGCATCTCGCCCCTGGCCTTGAACATGATGTCTGGAACATACTCCCTGAGTGCCTCGGGAGGGATGTCCGACACGGGAGTCTTCAGGGCACGGGAGAGGAATCCACATCCCTCGGCCGCGGCCATCCAGTCGGCGTACGGGGGGAGGGGCGTGCCGTTGAGCATGGAGAACTCCACCGCGGTCTTCAGCAGCTCCGGGTAGATCGGCGAGCCGTCCTTGTTGACGGACGTGCACAGCAGGTTGAGCCTCTCGGAGGCGGTGTCCTTGTCGGTCAGGTTCACCAGCTCGCTGACCAGCAGCCACACGTATCCGTCGGCGGTCTTCTTGAAGTCCTTCGTGCCGACCGTGCCCTTCCAGTACGTGTAGAAGTCCAGCTGGTCCGCGGTGAGGTCCGAGTACACGGGGTACTTGAGGGTGATCCCCACGCTCCTGCACTTCTCCGCCTCCCTCCTGGCGTACTGGGGGAGCTCCCTCTCCAGCAGTTTCCTCTGTCCCGAGAATATGTCCATCAGAACCCACCCCTCACGTCTTCCTCGTAGTCCTCGTAGACCTTTCCCGCCTCGACGATGGTGTCGTCGACGATCGACAGGGCGATGTCGTTGATCGCGTCCTCGATCCTGTGGTCCACGCGTTTGACCTTGCCGTCCACGGCACCGAGGAGATAGTTCCTCTGGATGTCGTCGAGCCTCTCAACGAGGGTCCTCCACCTGTTCCCTGTCTTCCTTCTCACCAGGCGGGACTCCTTTCTGCTGATCCTCTCGGGGGCGGTCGCGACGGGCTCCTCCTCGGGGACCGCCATCATGTTGGTGACCTCCTCCAGGTCCCTCTCGGCGGAGAACACCTGCTTGAAGTCAAGGTTCAGCTCTACGTTCTTCTTCCTGGTGTTCCTCATGTTGTAGACGTTCCTCTCCACCAGGGTCTCGCAGTCGATGCCCTCGATCCTGTACGGGAGCAGCCTGCGGTTCCTTCCGTCGGAGAGTCTCTTGCTGCAGCGCACCGAGTCCACGATCAGCGCCTCGAGGAAGTCGCAGAACTCCAGGTTGTCGGACAGCGCGGGATACTCGGCCCACACGCTGCCGGACCTCCTGCCGGTGAACACGCGCAGCTTCTGGTATATCTGCATCTTGAACGGTTTCCTGTCGCAGGGGAAGCAGTCCGCCAGCCTCTTGTTCCTGGAGGATAGGAGGGCGGAGACGTCCCTTATGGTCGCGACGACGGCGCTGGCACATTGCTCGTCGAACTCCTCGCTGACCCTGCTCTTCTCCAGATGGGCGACCTTGAGGAGGCAGTCCGAGTCGATGGTCACGTCCTCCCCGTCGAGGAGGGACATCATCGCCAGGTCGGAGCTCTCGCGTATGCCGGGGACCGCGAAGGGGACCTGCATCTTGTTCGCGATGGCGAACTCGCCGAAAGTGTCGCGTATGAGTCCCGAGTGGTCCTGCGTGCCGTACGCCTCGTAGAGGTCCTTCAGGCGCTGGTACATCGTGCCCTTGTTGGGACAGTTGGCCAGCTGCTCTGACATGTAGAGCCACACGTACCCGTTGTCGGTCTCCAGCTGTCCTCCCTGGACCATGCATCCCTTCCAGTACCTGTAGTATTGCTCCTGGGAGTCGTCCATCGTGGCGTACTCGGTGCGGGACGCGCCGGAGGGGACGTAGGGATGCACATCCCTGCTGTAGTCCTGCCAGTTCCTCATGAAGTCGGACATTATACCGAGAGAGCAGGGAGGGGTGTTGTTGAACTCGTGCATCACCACCTTGTACTCCCTGTGCCTGACGACGTATCCCGTCTTGGCGACATATCCGGGTCCGGTCGATCCCTCCTCGGAGAGGGACTCCTCCAGGAAGCTCCTGATCTGCTCGCCGAGGGACCTCGGGACCACGGAGGGGTCGCGTCTGACGACGGCCTTCACCACGGACTCGAGGAACCTGCCGAGCTTCCCGGAGACGTCCGCGCGGGGGAACGAGATGTCCACCGACTCGCCGTTCATGAACGGTCTGTCCTCGAAGAGCCTGCGGGTGATCACGGTGTCGCCCTTGTCGAACGATCCCGGGATGTCCCTGCCGCGGGTCGTGGAGACGAACTCCTCGTATCTGCGGAGGGTGGAGTCGAGCACGCGGGCATTCTCCTCCGACAGCCTGGTCCCCAGGACCAGTTCTGAAAATCCCTCCGGCATGCCCGAGTAGGGGGACGAGAGGATCCCTGAGACGAGGGCCTCCCTGTGGGAGGGATCCATGTAGTCGACCACGGGCAGGGGCAGGTTGTCCGAGACGGCCAGGTCGAAGATGGTCCCCGTGATGAGCCTGCGGTCGAAGCCGATGCCATCCGCGTTGTTGTAGAGCATCAGCAGACGTCTGATCTTGGCATCGGCGGGAGCCTCGGAGAGCATGGTCTCGGAGATGAACAGATTGACGTAGCCGATGTCCGCCGGGATGACCTCCATCGACGTGACCATGTCCTTCCAGTGCCTGTAGAACGCGGTCTGGTGGACGTCGAGGACGCTGAAGTCGGGGTTCAGGTACCTCGAGGGAACGTAGTCGCTGCGACGGGGGGCGACGAGGCTGGAACGTGCCGACTGCTCCGCGAAGTTGCGTGCGGGCACGTACTCCATGTCGATCCTCCTCGAGTCCTTTCTTCCCATGTGGGCACCTCTGAAACATTGAGACAACGCGGTCAACCAATATATCATATCGCATCCATCAGTCCCCATGGACAGGGAAGTTCTGAAATCCGTATGTGTGAAGGCCGCCGAGGATCTGCACGCCTACGGTCGGTCGGGCGAGGGGATAAACGAGGTCGTCACCGACGTCGTGTCCTATGCGCCTGCTGCCTCCGGCCATCTGCTCCTGACCCTGGAGAACGCCGTCGAGGACACGGCCGGACTGTATCTCATCGTCGACGGGCTCGTGATGGATCCCGGGATGTTCAGCTTCCCATTCTACGACAAGGGCACCAGGACCCTTGCCGCCGACCTGCCCGAGGGACTTAGGAGCACAATCCTCCACAGGAGGTCCAGGCTCCAGGTGGCGGCGGACCTGTCGTTCCTCGTCAGGAAGGCCGCCGACTACTACCGCGAGTACGGCGACCTCATAGAGATGCCCCGCAGGACGCCCTGCTTCCCCGACGGAAGCTACCGCTTCCCCGCGGGGGTGACCCCCACCGAGCAGCAGAGGGAGGCGGTCCGCGTGATCCTCAACTCCCCGATGTCGTATGTGTGGGGCGCACCGGGAACCGGCAAGACCCAGATGGTCCTCTCCACCGCCATCGCGGCCTACATGGCGGCAGGGAGGAGGGTGGCGGTCGTAGCACCCACCAACAACTCCCTCGAACAGGTCCTGAGGGGAGTGGTGAAGGTGGTCTCCGGGGATCCGGAGTTCAGGAGGCACATCAATCCCGACAGGGACATCCTGAGGGTCGGATCGGCCACGGAGGAGTTCATGTCCGAGTTCCCCGCCCTCTGCGAGACACGCTGCGTGGGCGACATGGTGGAGAGGAAGAGGAAGGAGATGGACACCCTCCAGAAGGTGCTCTCCGGCAGGTCCAGCGGACGCTTCAGGTCCGACCTGCTCCTGATGAAGAGGTACATGCAGGGCCTGGCGAACGCCGACCGCTCCACCGCCCGCACCCTGGAATCGAAGATCAGGGGGCTCCAGGCCTCACTGAGGACCATGGCCGCCTCGAACCCGGACCTCGAGGAGTGCATCTCCGGCGGCATCTCCGATCCCGGGCAGGTGGACGTCGCGTTGCGCATGTTAAACTCCTGCGCGCACCCCGCCGCCGACATCCCCCGTTACGCGGGGATGACCCGCGAGGAGCTGGAGCAGGAATGCAGGGACATCGCTGCCTGCGTCGAGGCTCTGGAGGCCACCCGCGGAGGGGCGTCGTTCGAGACCGCCCGCATCATCGCCTGCACGCCCCAGATGTACATGATGAGGTTCGCCCCCAACGGGCACGGCGGGGAGAAGCCCGCCATAGATGTCGACCATATCTTCGTCGACGAGGCCGGATACTGCGGTCTCATGAACGCGCTGGGTCTGTTCGCCAACGGGGTCCCCGTGACGTTCCTGGGGGACCACAAGCAGCTGCCTCCCGTCTGCCAGATCGATAACGAGGAGCTCCGCTCGTTCATCGGGCGTGGAGGGTTCATGGAGTACGCGTTCCTGTGGTCGCACTCCGCCCTGTACTGCGAGAGCTGTCTGAGCGGCACCGTGTCCGGGATGGAGAGGGACTTCCTCGATGACGCGGACCCCGTCTTCATCCGCACCAGGTGCGCCGACCTCACGGAATCCCATCGTTTCGGAACCAACCTTGCGCACATCCTCGACCGCTACGTCTACCGCAACGGCATCACGGGGAACGACTCCCGCAGGCTGGAGATCGAGTGCATCGACGTCACCTGTCCTCCGCGCAAGGTGCGCGAGAACCGTCCCGAGGCGCTCGCCATAAGGGAATACATAGAAAGGGAGAAGCTGGTGCCTGGGTCATTCTGTATCCTCACGCCGTACAAGCACCAGATCAGGGTCCTGAGGGACGTGATGCCCGAGTTCGCGGAGGACGGGATCATAACCGTGCACCGCTCCCAGGGAAGGGAGTGGGACACCGTGATCCTGAGCGTGCAGGACGGGGAGGGCATCGACCGCGAGGTGCCGCTGAGATTCACCAGCTCGAAGACGGACACGGGGATGAAGGTCATCAACACTGCCGTGTCCAGGGCCAAGAGGAGGCTTGTCGTGGTTTGCGACAGGAGATACTGGTCGTCACTCTCCGACGAGCTCGTGTCCGGTCTCGTCTCCGACGAGAACTGCGAGAAGGTGTGGAAGGCGGGGGAAAATCCGTAAATAGGGTTATCACCCCTTTCCCCTCAGAGGAATCGAAATGCCGCTTAGCAAGAAAGAGCTGACCAAGAAGGCACAGCAGGACAAGGCAAAGCTCGCAGAACTCGAGGCCAAGGCAGCGAAGGGAGATCCCGACGCCAAGTACGAGCTCGAGAAGATGCAGAGAAAGATGAAACAGAAGAAGAAATGAAACCCTTTTGCAGACCATCCGGTCTGTAACCCCCTTCGGGGGATGATTGCGGGCAAATGCTCGTAGTTCGTGAACAATTCATCCAACGTCTGATTTTTGTTGGATGATTCCTTCGTAAGTCAACGAAACCATTAAAAGCATTAAGAAAATGGGCCGTTTTGAGGGATATATATGGCATCCATCAAAGATATGGCAAATGGAAACGGCCTCCTCCTCGCAATCATGTACGTCCTCGTCGGAATTGTCATGCTTGCACTTGGAAACGGTTCCATCAACTTCATCTTCTGGATCTCCGGAGTTCTCTACGTGCTCATCGGAATCATCCAGATCGTCATGAAGACCGTCGACCTTAAGGGCGGTCTTATTACAATCATCATGGGTATTATTCTGATCATCATCGGAATCACCCCCATTGCAGAGATCCTTGTCGGTCTCGTTCTCATCCTCGGCGCACTGCCCGCAATCCTCGGAAGCTCCAACAGCCTCTCTGAGAAATTCGGAATGAAGCCCGTCGATGTTGGAAACGCACTCCTCAACAAGATCATCACCATCGTCTTCCTTGTTGTTGGTATCTGCCTCATCGCCATGTTCGTCATCGACGTCGGCGGAATCGCAGACATCCTCATCAGGATCGGTGGACTTGTCATGCTTGTCGTTGGTCTTCTCGACCTCATCAAGGCACTCAAGAGCTGAAACTAATCTTTCCCGCCTTCGGGCGGGATACCCCTTCTTATAATAATTTGCGGTCTGATTTGTCCACATATTGTCTACTTTATAAACAACTTATAAATAGACACATTTTGATGGAACGAGTATGTCATTCCTTGACAATCCCAAAAACGCCGGATTCGCCATGTGGGCGGTCGGTATCATCCAGATGGTTCTCGCCATCGTCAGCATCGCATATGTCTTCATCGACAACAAGGACATTCTCCTCGTTGTCCCCGGAATCGGAGCCCTCATCGGAGGATTCATCTACTTCGGATTCGGAAACTCTGTCCGCACCGGAGCAATCTCTGAGAAATGGGACATTCTCTGCGTCTACGTCAAGACTGTCGGAGTCGTCGCAATCATCGCAGGTATCTTCGGTCTCCTTCCCCTCGACCTCGCTGTTGGCGGAGTCGTCTCCATCATCATCGGTCTTATCATCCTCTTCATTTACAAGAAGATGACCGACGGAAACGCAACCACCTTCGACAAGATCATCTGGATCCTCCTCGTCCTCATCTTCCTCATCGGAATCATCGGAGGACTCCTCAGCATCATCTCCTTCACCATCGACGGTGTCCTCCTCGGACTCTGCGATGTCGTCATCTACGCCTTCATGTTCCTCGCTCTCTTCGACAGCGATGTCAAGGCAAAGATGGGAATGTGAATTCCTGAAAGCTGATCAACCAAACCCCTTCCCCCCTTCGGGGGTTCTTCTCAAGACCCAGATTTTCCAGATGTCGATGTTTTGTCTGGACAACCATTATATTCCTCACAGGGGGATGTTCCTGTATGAAATACACGATCACTGGTTCCAACCTGCAGTACGTCAATGCAGAGATCCAGCCTGGTGAGACCCTTCGTTCCGTGGCCGGCGCGATGGTCTCCATGTCTGGAAACGTGGACATGAAATCAAAGATGGAGGGGGGACTCCTGGCAGGACTCAAGAGGTCCCTGTCCGGTTCCTCGTTCATGCTCGTCAACTTCACCGCCGCGGGTGGACCCGGAACCGTCAGCCTTGCAGGCAATGCTCCCGGAAAGATCCTCGACATCGACATGGGCAAGGGAAGCTGGATCTGTCAGAAGACCGCCTACCTCTGCAGCGAGGAGAACGTCGACGTGGATCTCGCGTTCCAGAAGAAGCTCGGATCGATCTTCTTCGGTGGAGAGGGTCTGGTCCTCCAGAAGCTCTCCGGAACCGGAATGGCGTTCATCCATGCCTGCGGAGACTTCAACATCGTCGACCTCGCTCCCGGACAGGTGCTCAAGGTCTCCACTTCCAACGCCGTCGCCTGGGAGGAGGGAGTGTCCTACGACATCGCATCCCTGGGAATCAAGAACGCCCTGTTCGGTGGAGAGGGTCTCTTCGTGACCACCCTCACCGGTCCCGGAAAGGTCGTTATCCAGTCCATGACCCTGCACGACCTCGCGATGTGCCTGTACTACCACATGCCCCACGGGGACTGAAGATCTGATAGAATGAAAGCGAACAACGCGTATGCACTGGCATATCTGATACTGCTCATCGCGGCCGTCGTCGGAGGAGCCGCCGCCTACCTGATGGGTGTCCTCGACGCCGTCCTCTCCGCAGTGGCCGTCGTGCTGCTGGTTATCATCATCACCGTGCTCTTCGGAGCACTCGGCGTGGGAATCTTCACCTTCTTCAAGAAGAAGGACCAGGTCCACACCGACAGCGCGATGGGACTCGGAGACCTCACCGAGGTCGACCGCGAGATGGTCGGAAAGGAGTCTTCCTCTACCGCCTCCGCAGACTCCGGACTGTCCACTGACGACAGGAAGGAATGAACCTCTTACCGGTGCTCCGGCACCGGGCACTTCTACACTAAAAATCTCACTCGGTGACGAGTGCGTCTCCCGGCTTCTTTTCGAGAGAGAAGAACACGAGGATGAATGCTAGGACGGCTGCGACGAACATCAGCATCCACAGGGTCCTGAAGTCGTCGAGAAGATACGTGGAACCCATTATGGCCGCCGCGATGGTGGTGCACACCGAAGATCCGAGGAAGAGGAACGTGTTGGTGGCGGATACCGCGGTTCCCGCGATGGATATGGGGTACCACTCCTTCACCTGCGTGAAGGACAGGGACATGAATCCTCCGAAGAATCCGAAGAGGAAGCATATGCCCATCCAGAACCAGTAATTGTCGATCTGTCCTGCCTCGAGCCACAGGACGGCCCATATGCAGAGGTAGAGGAAGGTTCCGAACAGCATCGCCCTCCTCTTGGACCTGAGGATGCCCCTTCCGTTGAGGACACCGATGGTGATGGTGCTCAGGATCTTGCCCACTCCGATGAGGGTGATGAACCAGGCCACGCTGTAGGCGAAGTCGTACGCGTTGTTGAAGTAGTACTTGGCCCAGGTTCCCTGGAAGACCATGATGGACCCGTACACGAGGAAGTACGCGAGGGCCATGTTCCAGAATCTCCTGCCTCCCGAGAAGACAAGCCTGAGTCCCTTCAGGACGGGCATCCTGGCGTCGGTCCTGTCCGAGACCGGTTCGCCCGTCTCCTCGCTGACGATCTCGTCGATCCCGGGGAGGCCCTTGTGGTGCGGATGGTCCCTCACGAACACGACAATGAGAAGTGCCAGCAGCATTGTCAGGATGCCGAGGAAGATGAACACGTTCCTCCATCCGCCGATGGAGTCCGAGAGCATCTCGAGGGGAGCGGAGGCTGCGATGGCGCCCACGTTGCCCACGGCGATGACCAGTCCGTTGAGCTGGGGGAAGTCCGACTTCCTGTACCACACGGAGATGATCTTCATCAGGGGGATGTAGACGATTGCCATGCCCATCGCGATGAAGACCTTTCCGAGGACGATGTGCCAGAATTCCGTTCCGAAGGCGGTCAGGAAGGATCCGAGCGCCGCCAGCGACATGAAGATGAACGAGGCCTTGCGGGGGCCCAGATGGTCCGCCAGCAGTCCGCTGGGGATCTGCATCGCGGTGTAGGTCCAGAAATAGACGGAGCTGAGGATCCCCACGGTTCCGCCCACCTCGCTGACGATGTCGCCTCCGAGGATGCCGACCGTCATCCTGTGGAAGTAGACGAAGAAGTAGGAGCAGAGCAGGGTGAGGAATACGTACCATCTGTAGCGGTACAACATCGTCTTCGCGCTTTCTGCAATCATCATCGAGCCTCGTTAGGTCCCATGTTCATGGTGATATCTCGATACATGGTGGGCCGATATATGAATGGGGATGCTCGGAGAGGGGTTTTCGGACAGGCGCATGCCATCGGCACGATGCATCCTCGCATCCGTATCCTATTTAAACGGATGGATTCCCCGGAGGAGGAACGGACGAATCTGGGACCAGTTTACGCTAATGTTATAAACGGCTCATCCATCCACCAGTTATGAATGGGGACGCACTCATCATTCCCTTGGACGGCAGGGAATGTGACATATCGGTCGTCGGTGGAAAGGCAATCAATCTCAACAAGATGACCCAGGCCGGGTTCAGTGTCCCCCGTGCCGTGTCCGTCGCGTGCTACGTCTACGACGACTTCCTGCACGACACCGGACTCTACGACGTCATCTCCCGGAAGCTCGGGGAGATCGACTTCGAAGATGCTGACTCCATAGTGAATGTCTCCGCGGAGATCAGGCAGCTCATCATGGATGCCGAGTTCCCTGCCGACGTGATGGAGGCCACCAGGAATATCTTCAGCTCCCACTTCTCCAAGTATTTCGCCGTCCGTTCCTCCGCTGTCGCAGAGGACCTCGAGGACGCGTCCTTCGCCGGACAGCAGGACACCTACCTGAACGTCAAGGCGGACGACGTCCCCTTCAGGGTCAAGTGCTGCTGGGCGTCCTACTGGACCGACCGTGCCGTCAAGTACCGTCACGACGCCGGCATCAACCACCTGGAGCAGGGAATCGCCGTCGTCATCCAGAAGATGGTCGAGTCCGAGATCAGCGGAGTCATGTTCACCGCCGATCCCCTGACCGGAAAGGACGACATCATCATCGAGGCCTCCTGGGGACTCGGCGAGTCCATCGCGTCCGGAATCGTCACCCCCGACCACTACACCTACTCCCGTGACGGAACGATCACCTGCCAGGTGATGGACAAGCGTCAGGGATACTTCTTGAAGGATGGGGCCAACACGCTCATGGACATCGAGCCCGACAAGGTCTCCGTCAGGTGTGCGTCCGACGAGATCATCAGGGCCGTTGCGGAGCAGGGAATGATCCTCGAGAAGCACTTCAACATGCCTCAGGACATCGAGTGGGCCTACGAGGACGGAAAGGTCTACATCCTGCAGTCCAGGGCCGTCACCACCCTCGGGGACTTCTCCGAGAGGGATGGAAAGCTCTGGTCGAGGGCCTACGGTGACGAGTACTGGGCGGATGCCACCACTCCCCTGTTCTACACCACCATGGGAAAGATGCTCGTGGAGGTCGTCAACCACGAGGGTGCCCGCAAGATGGGATACAAGGACCTCTACGACGCCCCGCTCATCAGGCTCCACAAGACCAGGGTCTACTTCTACACCTACACGCTGGAATGTGTCTTCGGCCACTATCCCAAGTTCATCAGGTCCAAGGAGATCCTCAACTACTTCCCCGTGAAGGACCACGAACGCATCCTCTCGATGCCCAACGACTACTATCACGCCCTCCTGTCCCAGATCAAGATCGCGATCTGCGACAAGGACGGAAAGATCGGAAGGACCGACAAGGCATACAAGCAGTGGGCGGCAGGGTTCATGGAGTTCTGCAGGGACAACATCGACTCCAAGGACCTCTCCGCGATGAGCGACGAGGAGATTGACAGGCTCTACTGGGACCTCGAGACCGCATCCACCAAGCACTATCAGCTCATCAGGTACGGAATGGTCTCCCACTCCATCCTGTTCAACCTTCTCGCCAAGAACTGGCTGAAGAAATGGCTCAACGACGACGGAACCATCTACGCCACCCTCATGGCGGGTCTCCCCGGCAACAAGACCGTCGCCACCAACATCGCGTTCACGAAGCTCGCCAAGGTGATAATGGACAACCCCGACATCGCCGAGAGGATCGAGTCGATGGGATACACCGACTTCCTGGCCTGGATGGACACCAACGAGAACGTCCTCGCCCCCGCGATGGAGGAGTTCCTCGCCGAGTTCGGTCACCGTTCCAACACCAGGGAGATCATGGTCCCCAGGTGGAGAGAGGACAGGGAGTACGTGCTCAACATCGCGCTGCAGATCTCCAGGAACTACACCGACGTCGCCGCCCTCGAGAAGCAGCGTGCATCCGAGAGGGAGGCCAAGCTGGAGGAGATCGGAGGCCAGCTCGGATTCTTCAAGAGGAAGATCCTCGGGTTCGTCCTCAGGATCGCCCAGACCTACTTGACCTTCAGGGAGAACCAGAGGTTCTACCTCGACCACATCCTCTACAGACAGAGGATCATCTTCCTCGAGATCGGAAGGAGGTTCGTGCAGAAGGGACTGCTCGAGGAGGTCAACTACATCTTCTTCCTGGAGGAGTCCGAGATCTTCGCGATGCTCAAGGGAGAGGCAGGACCCGACGCGTCCGTGTTCAAGAAGAGGAAGGACGACTTCGCCAAGTACGCGGACCACCTGCCTCCGAAGTTCCTGCAGGACGGAATCGACTTCGACGATCCCGACGACCTCAGCGGTGCGCAGGACACCCTCTCCGGAGCGGCATCCAGTCCCGGAACCTACACCGGAACCATCCGTGTCATCACCGACATCCGCAACCTCGCGGAGGTGCAGGAGGGAGAGATCCTCGTCACGAGCAACACCGATCCCGGATGGACTGCGGTCTTCTCCAGGCTCGGAGGTCTCATCACCGAGACCGGAGGAATCCTCTGCCACGGAGCGGTCATCTCGAGGGAGTACCACATCCCCGCGGTCACCGCCGTGAAGGACGCGACCAAGAAACTTCATACCGGCCAGAGAGTAACCCTCGACGGCAGCAACGGACAGATCCACATACTGGAGGAATGAGAAATGGACAAACACCCCGAATTCAGCTACAGCTGGTACTTCAACTTCTACGACGAGAGGAACGACCTGACCGCGTTCATGCGCATCGGAAACAAGCCCAACAAGGACAACAAGGACATGTTCTTCTTCATCGTGGAGAAGGACTGCATCAACGGCATGAGGTCCGCGGTCGCCTACGAGGAGAACGCCAGGACCAGGTGCTCCGGACTCGAGTTCGTCCCCAATGACGACGGCTCCTGGCACATCACCTACCAGGGCCCCATGGCGGATTACCGCGACCAGTCCAAGATCTCTATGGTCGGAATGGATATTGTCTGGACCCCCGTCAACAAGGAGATGGATTACAAGCAGTGCGTCACCGCAGAGGGCGCCGCGCTCTCGTCCAAGGTCGCCTCCGAGCACTTCGAGCAGTTCGGAAAGGCGAAGGGAACCCTGAAGATCAACGACAGGTGCTACACCATCGAGGCCACCGGAGAGAGGGACAGGTCCGAGGGAGTCCGCGAGTGGGGATCCCCCAAGATGTGGTACTGGCTCAACTCCGTCTACGACGGCGAGATCGGATTCGATGTCACCAAGCTCTGCACCGAGATGGGTGACGTCGACGCAGGATACTTCGGAACCGAGAAGTGCAACGACCCCCTGGTCAAGCACGAAATCGACACCCAGTACACCGATGGAATCCCCTCCTCCTTCACCATCAGGTCCCAGGGAAAGAGCGGAAGGGCCTATGAGGTCAAAGGAGAGGTCATCAGGCATGCCGCACTTCCGATGGCTCCCGGAATGATGCTCGTCGAGACCATCAGTAGGACCGTCTACAACGGAAGGACCGGATACGGAATCGCGGAGTTCCTCGTGAGGATGTGAGGCGGGAGGGGCCACC
>JAKSHU010000079.1 GCA_024399175.1 archaeon | reverse complement strand
GTGCGTGTACGGCTGGAGGATCTGGTTGTTGATCTCCTCCTTCACGTCGTCGAGTCCCTTCACCATCGAGAAGTCCACACCGGTGTCGGGCACCGGCCTGAACTTGGAGAAGGTCTCCTGCACCGTCTTCACGTCTTCGATCTTCACTGCATCGCTCACTCTCTCTTCCTCCTGTTCTTCCTCTTCGTCGTCCTCGCCCTGCAGCCTCCTGAGGTGCCGGGCGGCATCCTTGTTTCCGTTCCTCAGGGCGAGGGTGTAGAGTCTGAATGCCTCCTCCTCGGAGGACTGCACTCCCCTGCCCGTCTCGTACATCTGTCCCAGCGCGCACTGCGCCGAGGCGTTTCCGTTGTCCGCGGAGCGGGTGTAGTAGCGCACCGCCTGCTCGTCGGACTGCTCCACACCGCGCCCCTTGTCGTACATCAGCGCGACGTTGTACTGCGCGTTCGAGTTGCCGTTGTCGGCGGCCTTGAGATACCATCTGAAGGCCTCGCCGTAATCGGTCGGCACCCCGCGCCCCTGCTCGTACCTGAGACCCATGTTGCACTGGGCCGCGGAGCTTCCGTTGCCGGCGGCGATGCCGTACCAGCGGACGGACTGCTCCTCCGAGCGGGGGACCTGCACGCCCTTCTCGTACTGCCACCCCATGGCGAACTGCACCCTGGCGTTCATCGGGGCGCGCGCCTGCTTGGCCCACTTGCGGGACAGGGCGGAGTCGGGTCTCGCCCCGCGTCCCTCGTCGATCATCTCCGAGAGGTACTGCATCCCCAGGATGTTCCTGCGGTCGGCGGACATCAGCAGATATCTGACCGCCTCGACGTCGTCCTGCGGGACCCCGATACCCTCGGCATGGCACCTTCCGAGGTTGAACATCCCGTAGTGGCTCTCGGCATCGGAGGCCTTCCGGTACCAGGCGGCGGCCTCCCCGGCGATCCGTGCGACGGAGCGTCCGTCCTCGTACATCACACCGATGTTGTTCATCGCGGTGGCGTCGCCCTGCTCCGCGGCGGCGCGGTACCACCTCATCGCGTCGGTGTCCCTGTCACCGAGTGCCCCGGTCTGGTACATCCACGCCAGCTGGCGCTGGGACTCCACGTGGCCGCTGTCGGCGATTGACACATAGGGCGCCTCGGCCTCCTCGTGGGAGCGCTCCACGCCGTCCCCGACCGAGTGCATGTCCGCCAGGGAACAGACAGCCTCCGGCAGCCCTTGGTCCGCCGCAAGCCGTGTCCACCTGACCATCTCCTCCGTCGAGCGGACCGTCCCGGTGCCGTTGCGATAGGCCTGTGCGAGAAGATGCTGGCACATCGCGTCACCGGCCTCCGCGCCGAGCCTATAGAGCCTGAACGCCTCCCCCGGGTTGCAGGGGACGCGGTCACCCTTCTCGAACATCCGTCCGAGCACCGCGCAGGCAGGGGCATGACCCGCCTCGGCGGCCTTCATGTACAGCTCGATGCCACCGTTGGTGTCGTGGAAGATCCCGTTGTTGCGGATCAGGACCTCCCCGTGGCGGAAAAGGGCTTCCGGAAGCGGACAGGCTCTGTACCACCTGATGGCGGCCTCGGGGTCCTCGAGGGTGCCCTCCCCGCGCTCGTACATCCTGCCCAGGAGAATCTGGGACTCGGGATGACCCCTCTTGGCGAGCGGTCTCAGCGCGTTGAACGCGGCATCGAGGTCCCCGCTCTCGTACGATGCGAGGGCTGCCTCGTATCCTGCCCCGGCGTCCGCGCCGGTATCGGCCTTCCTGCTGAAGAATCCCATCTGGGGCACCGTTTTGAAAAAGATGCGGCCCGCATCATCGCGGACCGCGGAAGGACTCACTCGTCCTTGCAGCGTGCGAGGTTCTCGGCGGCTTCCTCGCAGCCGGCCTCTGCGGCCTGCTCCCACCAGCCCTTGGCCTCCTCCATGCTGACGTCGACACCGTAGCCCTCGGCGTACATGACACCGAGCTCGTTCATGGCGTCGATGTGGCCGAGCTCCGCTGCCTGGAAGAACCAGTCGACGGCCTCGTAGTCGTCGATCGCGACACCCTCTCCGCAGGAGAACATGGTTCCGAGCATGTAGCAGGCGTCGGCATCGCCCCTGATTCCGGCGTTGTAGAACCAGGCGAGGGCCTTCTTCACGTTGTGCCTGACACCGTATCCGAAGTAGTACCTGAATCCGAGTTCGAACATCGCGTCCGTGTCCTCAAACCTGTCTGCGAGACGGGTGAGGTTGCGGATCTTCTTTCCGGAGTAGTAAACGACCTTCTCTTCCATTGTATCGGACGGTGATTGCACTACTCGAATAAATATGAGTCGAGACGCCGATGCCGCATCCCGGGTGCCAGATGCGTGTGTCTGGGTCATGTGATCCGCTGCGGGATCGCACACGGATCGGGTGAAGGTACTACCGGTGCGGGAATTTATATCGAGATGGTCTGGAACCAATGTGGTCGCAATTTCATCAAACAACATGTGATGATTGATGTGGATACCCAGGAACCGCTGGCATTCGCCATAACTTTCGAAAAGCCCGGGGATTCTTCGATGATGGTTCCGTTTCTGCAGGCTTCTCGGATATCGGAACTCAAATTGTCCGCCATTCTGGCGGACAGTGCCTATGACTCCATTGCCAACTGGAAATCGGCTGCGGAGATGAATATCAGATTCGTCCTGAACCTCAGACCCAGATTCGGAAAGAACAGTGATCTTCCCGAACGTAACATCCAGTTTCTTGCGGAACAGGAACTCGGTAAAACCGAGTTCCATCTCGCAACAGGATACAATAGAAGATGGCTGGTGGAAGCCTTCTTCTCGTTCGAAAAGAAGAGGTTCGGTGAATGGATGAGGTCGAGAAGATTCGACAGGATGGTCCTTACCATGCAACGCAGGAGGATACTGTGTTCCATGTACAAACGCCTGTATGCAAGAGCAAGAGGATACACATCCAGAAATAGACAAATGGCTAGCGAGGGGGGTGACAGCCTAACTTCCTTTAAGAATTGTCACACACAGTCCTTCGCCCCCATCATATCGTTTATACCCCACGTTCATGGTCAGGGTTTTCATCGAGGCACCGATTCCTGCCGACCAAAGACCCGATGAGGGACCTCGTGAACTCCCCTTTCATCGGTCACTCCAGGTGAGAGTCGAGCTCATCCCCGTCCAGAAGCGCTATATGGGGCCTGCCCTGCAGGTCGAACACCTCGCAATCGATTCCATAGACTGCCTTCACATTCTCACGTGTCAAGACCTCCTGCGGGGTGCCGTCTGCATAGATCCCATGGTCATGCATCATCAGGATGCGGTCGGCATAACGGGAGGTCACGTTGAGGTCATGACAGATGGTGATGACGGTGATGTTCTTTAGTCTAGCAACATCCCGAAGCAGCCTCATCACTAGCATCTGGTACTTCACATCCAGGTTGGACGTCGGTTCATCCAGCAGCATGATCCTCGGCTCCTGGGTCAGACTCCGGGCGATCATGACCTTCTGATGCTGTCCCGCTGAAAGCTCATCGAAGTTGTGAATCGCATAGTCCTCCATCCCCAGAAGTTTCAGATTCTCGGCCGCTATGATTATGTCCTCGTCCTTGAACGAATGTCCGCTGTGAGGCAGCCTTCCCATCAGCACAGTGTCGAGCACGGACATGGAGAATGTCGTGTTCTCGGTGTGGGGCACGAAGCTTATGAGACGTGCCAGTTCCCTCAATCCGTAACTGTGCAGCTCCCTGCCATCAAGGAACACCTTGCCCGCCGTGGGGGAGAGAATGCGGTTCATGCAGTGCATCAGTGTGGACTTCCCCGCTCCATTGGCTCCGATTATGCATACGAGTTCGGACCTGTCAAGCGTGAGGTCGATGTTCTCGAACACCATCTCCCCTCCGTATGAGAATCCCAGGTTCTCGAGTCTGAGTTCCATGTTCTCACCAGCTCTCCTTCCTCTGCCTGATGATCAGAGCGAGGAACGTCGGGCCTCCGACGAAGGCGGTTATAATTCCTATGGGTAACGCGGTAGTCGTGAAGCTCTTCGACAGGATGTCGCAGATGACCATCACCGTGGCCCCCATCAGGGCGGATGCGGGTATGAGGAACCTGTTGTCGGAACCCAGGAACATCCTGGTGATATGAGGTGCGACCAGTCCGATGAATCCGATGATTCCTGTGAAGCTGACAATGGAGGCGGACACGAGGGAGATGATGACGAGGATCAAAAGTCTCAGACGTTCCACATCTATGCCCACGGTCTTGGCGTAGTTGTCGCCGGAGTTCATCGCATTAAGGTACTTCGAAAGCAGCGCCAGTGCTATCGAACCGCAGATAACCACAACGGCAATGACAGGGAATGTCTCCCAGTTGGCCTTGTTGAGTGTTCCCACGGTCCATTCGTAGGCGGCCGCCTGGGTCTCGTTGTTCGCCACCAGCATCAGATACTGGGTCATGGCATTGAAGATGTACATGACCGCAATTCCCGTCAGGATCATCATCGTGGCGGTGGTCTTCTTGAATGTCGATAGCATTATGATGATGGCCGCAGGGATTAGGGAAAACACGAATGCGAAGATCACAGTCGCATTCTGCGCGGAACCCACGGTTATGCCGAGTGTAATGCACACTATGGCCCCAAACGATGCCCCTGATGAAATTCCGGTGGTGTATGAGTCTGCAAGGGGATTCTTCATCATGCTCTGCATCGCCGCACCGGCAATCGCCAGTCCGGCACCAGCGGCCACCGCCACAAGAAGACGGGGGAGACGCTGGTTCCACACGACACGCTTCTCGACACAGTCAAGGTTTGAACCGAGGTCCTTCAGACAGTCCACCAGGATCGAGTATACCTCGCCCATGGTCAGAGGGAAGGCCCCCACGGTCATCCCGTAGAGTGCGGCCACGACAAGTATCACGGCCAGTGCAACCATGATGAGGACCTTCCTGTAGCGATATACCGCATATTGCCTCAGGACATTGTTAACACTGTAATTATTTGTTATTGGTGTATTATTTTGTATCTTTTTCATATCTGTTCACTTTGTAAATCGAATGAAAAGTGTTAACAGAATTAACCATTTTGGCTTTATTTCAACGAATTCATCCGAATTATTTCGAATAATTGGGAAATGTGATTTGGTTTTAAATAGTATTTGGATGTATAGTCAAGTGATAACATGCAGTTATCCAAATCATACATAGCAATCATTGTCGTGGCAGTGGTAGCCGTAGCTGCGGTAGCAGTCTACGTCGCCATGCCTCATGACAACGGGGAGAAGGAGAAGGTCACCGTGGATTCCTACTCCTCCGAACCCCTTCTCTGGATACGCGGCAACGCCGACGGAGACAAGGACATCGACGAAAAGGATATCCAGATTATCCAAGCCGTCATCGATGAGAACGGAAAGGTCTCCACCTATGAGTGGTGCGATGCAAACAACGATGGTGTCATCGACAACAAAGATGTGGACCAGGTCAAAGCGATGATCGATGGAACCGCCAAGATTATCGCATTCAAGGACCTTGACAACAACGTCCATAACTACACCGTCCGTGAATCTGTGAATCTCGTCACCGTCAACAAGTGCCAGGCAGAGGATGTCCTCATCGTCACCAACACTCACAAAGCCAGCAAGGTAGTTGGTGGTGACCAGCAGTGCCAGAAGTACAACAACGAGCTCTGCTTCAACTTCGGAACCGATGAAAAGAAAGGCGAAGTGCTTGTCACCGGTACCAAGAACGGTGAGGTCCAGGCGGAAATCGTCGACAGGCTCATCGCGCAGTACGGACACGTCGAGATCTGCCTTGGAAGTATCAAATCCTATGGAACCAACCTCGAGTCCGACTTTGGAACCGACCCTGCCGTCTCGATCATCCGCCTGCCCTCCTGGGAAGATGGAACCATCAGCGGTGTCCTCACCTATGGATACCTCTTCGGAGGAGTCGCCAAGAACGAGTGCTGGGACCAGGCCATGAAGTACTACGACTGGTACATGAAATACCTCACTCCCATCTCCGAGGTCGTCGAGAAGATCCCCGAGAATGAGAGACCCAAGATCCTCACCGTCTACGTTAAGGACTGCTACCCTGGAGCTACCAACAAGGTCCTGTCCGTCACCAGCGGTGATTACGAGAGGAGTGAACTCTCCGGTGGAAACAACGTCGGAGACTACTTCGGAGAGGGATATGTTGCCTTTACTGGCGATGAAATGGCCGCCTGTGAGAAGCTCAAAGGAATCGACATAATCTACGTTCAGCCCTCTGCCATCTATGGAGAGGATGGAAAACAGGCCGTTATCGATGCAGTCCAGCTTGGAATCAACGAGCTCGACGGATACATCACCACTGACACCAAGATCTACTCCCTGTCCTTCATGCTCACCGCAGGACCTGGATGCCCTGTCAGCTTCGTCTTCTACGCCAAGACCATGTACCCTGACAACCCTGCATTCGCGGACTTCGATGCCAACAAGGTCTTCAAGGAGTACCTCGAACTCATCGGCTGGGACAAGCGTTCCGACGTGTCCGACATTCCCGGATACGGACCCGGATACACTACTTCTCCCTTCCACTGATCAAACCTCAAAAAGGCGGGGGATACCCCGCCCCATTCCCAATCCACACGGTTTGTACTGAAGTCTCGTCTTCTTATCGATACCTCGTTCCCGACATCGTGTGTAAAACTATCATGCGGTTCACTCACTATGTTGGTAAACGTGCTGACGGTGCCACCATCTTCGATAGGGCGAATACCGACGTGTCTGAAGGATGTGGAGGAACAGGAACTCGGTAAAACCGAGTTCCATCTCGCAACAGGATACAATAGAAGATGGCTGGTGGAAGCCTTCTTCTCGTTCGAAAAGAAGAGGTTCGGTGAATGGATGAGGTCGAGAAGATTCGACAGGATGGTCCTTACCATGCAACGCAGGAGGATACTGTGTTCCATGTACAAACGCCTGTATGCAAGAGCAAGAGGATACACATCCAGAAATAGACAAATGGCTAGCGAGGGGGCGACAGCCTAACTTCCTTTAGGAATTGTCACACACAGTCGCGGTTGCTATATTAAATTATATAGGGTAAAACCATACGGCAAGCATTTGGCATGCGCCCGCGGATCCACATCCCGTGACGCAGGGGCCAAGATGTGATACACATGAACGCTAACATCTACGGAAAGAAGACCGTCGCGGCACTTATCGCAGCGGTCATGGTCCTCTGCGGAATGGCGGTCATCATGAGCGAGTCGGCCGACGCCGAGCCCGAGTTCAACGCGGGCGCCGTCGCCGAGGGATTCATGGACACCATCTCCCTCGCAGACCCCTACCGCACCCTCGTCGAGGACGTCGACATCACCGATGCAGTCGTCTTCGACGGAAGCACCCTCGAACTGAACGCTGACACCGTCTACAGCGTCAGGGACGGAACCGTCGTCGACCTCGTCGGCAAGGAACTCGTCCTCGGCGCCGGAGCAACCCTCTACTTCGAGGGAAACGCAAAGATCGACCTCGGTGGAGGCAGCGAGCAGGGAACCATCGCCTTCGGAGAGGACAGCAGGTTCGCCGCACCCGGATTCACCTTCTTCAACGACCTCTTCGATGCAAGCGCGGAGCCCACCAGGGTCCTCGCCTGCAACGGAAACCCCATCCTCGTCAAGACCGTCGTGGATCAGTACGGCTCCGGATTCGGAATCGGATCCGAGTCCG
>JAKSHU010000078.1 GCA_024399175.1 archaeon | reverse complement strand
CCAGGAACAGTGCCAGACGCAGGATGCACCAGACGACCGCGGCGATCGTGGAACTGGTGGTGTTCCCCCTGGGCGCCAGGGCGGCCCTGCCGACGAACTTCATCCCGTAGAAGGGGACGGAGAATATCAGGATGCGAAGGGTTCCGACGATGACCGAATGCTTCTCGGTCAGCGAGGGGTTCAGGGTGAAGATGTGCGCGATGGGGTCCGCGAGAATGAACACGACCGCACTGAACAGGGACATCGAGAGCAGCATCGTGATCGCGCTCCCGGTGAGCAGCCTGCGTGCACCGTCCACATCCCTCTCCCCATATAGCCTGTTGTACTCGGCCCCCAGGGCGGGGGTGACCCCCGTGCATAGCATGTAGGCGAGGGTCGTGCACAGAAGAGGGATTCCGTAGGACAGGGCGTGCGTCGTGAAGACCGCCATGCGCATTATCAGCTCGCAGATGTTCTTCACGAATCCACGGACGAAGAAGTGTCTGATGGCCTGGAGGGACATCAACAGCCCCGAGAGTCCGAAATCGAATCCCTTCAGGGTGAGCCTTATCGTTCCCCTGCGGGAGAGGAACCATTCCAGCCCCAGGAGGAACGACACCAGAAGGGACACGGCGGTTCCGAGCCCGTTTCCGAAGATGCCCATGTGCATCACGTTCACGAACACTGGATCGAGGACGCAGTTCGTGACGAGGCTGACCACGAGACATAGGATGAGGCGCCTCTGTCCCCCGTCGATGGAGAGGAGACTGGCGAGGACGCTGTTGAACGCGATTCCGAAGAAGAGATACCAGAACGGAAGCAGGAAATCGACGGCATCCTGCAGGACATCCTCGTCCTGCAGCGGTTCGATGTAGTAGGACGAGAAGCTGACCATGATCGCCTGCACGCAAAGGCCTATCAGCACAGAGTAAACCAGGGCGGTGAGGGCGAACCCGCCGGCACCCTCCACGTCCCCCGACTCCATGCGCCTCTTCACGCCGAGGGCCGCGACCATTCCGAAGGCGGAGCAGATGCCTATGATTATCCAGTAGATAGGCAGGTCGAGGGTGTAGGCGGTGACCGCCACGGAACCCTCGAGGGTCACGAAGAACTGGTCGATGAAGGAATGCAGGAACAGGAGGACGAACGCCAGCGAACCGAACGCCGCCTTGAGAAAGATGCCGCGGGACACCCCCATGTCCTCCAGTCTGCCCATAGGTGCGGAAGATGGCACGGATATATCAAAGTGTCAGCGATGGAGGATACGTCCGAGATCGACCCTTCCCTCTCCGACCTCCCACAGGTACAGCATCGCGACACTTCCACAGGGACTGAATCTCCTGCGGTATTCCTCGAAGAGTTCCCTCGGAAGCTCGTCAAGACCGTAGAGTCTCTTCATCCCGCGGATGAGTGCCAGATCCCCGAAGCTGAACACGTCGCGACGGTCCAGGTAGAACAGGAGGACCATCTCCACGGTCCAGGGTCCGATCCCGCGGACGGCGTCAAGGACCCTCATGACCTCCCCGTCGTCCATGGCGGAGATCTCGGAGTCCACCAATCTCCCATCGGCGAACATGGATGCGATGTCCGTGACATACTGGGTCTTGCGCACGGTGAGGCCCAGCTCCCTCAGCCTTTCCGGCCCTGCGGCGATCACGCGCTCCGGATCGAGGGAGGTTCCGAAGAGCCTCTGGAAGTCGGCCCAGATGCGCTCGTAGACAGGGATGGAGATCTGCTGACCGACGATGTTGCGGACGATGGCAGTGAACATGTCCGGATCCAGGGGCATCCTGAGCGGACCCACCTCGTCGATGACACGGGACAACAGGGGATCGACGGAACGTATGTGCTCCAGCTCCTCCTCCCTACAAGTGAAGAATCCCTGTGTCGCGGTCATTTCCATGCACACGCATCACCATACCAACACAAATAGTTGGTTGCGTATCCCGTTGCAATGTCCGCCATCGATTTCGAGACACTTTGCAACAATGCCGTGAAAATGGGCTATGGGGCCATTGCAGAGGCCTTCCACTCCAGATCCGAGGAGGTCATGCTAGCGCTCGACACCCTCAACGACTCCGAGATCGACGGAATGGAGACATACATCAGATTCCTCCTCGCCAGCGTGGCGGCGGACGGAACCCTCGCCCTCGAGGAGTACTTCCTGCTGAGACGCATGTTCGACCACATCCTCGGAAAGACCACCGAGTACGACGACGCGGTCTGGTTCATGATGGACAACGGCCTCACGGACAGGTCGAAGTATCACGGACTGATCGAGTCCATGAGGAACGTCCTCTCCAGACTCGACGAACCGATGAGGCAGAAACTCGTGGAGATCAGCGTCCTCATCAGCGCCGCGGACGGAGTCATCACCGATGACGAGAAGGCCTGGATCAGACAGATCGCCTTCCCCTCCGAGGGAGCCGCCTCTGACGGACTAATCGACAACATCATGTCCACCGAGGGACACTCCGACCTCAGGAACAGATTCTGATTGTTCATCCACTTCGCTGGATCTGATGCCACAGGATGATCCGGCGATCTGAGAAACGCTTGACATCGCGGGAATTCTTTCCCGGGGGAGATGGTGACCCCCTGCACCACATCCTCTTTGATGAAGGTATGGCCATCCCCTGGCACATCTCGCTTATGCGGACCAAGTATGAGGATTGCACCCGCGGGTAACGAATCGGTCCCGACAACGTACTCCGAGGTATCCGAGACCACGGCCCGTAATCGTTACGAGACCTCCAATATCCTCTTCACCAGGAAGTGCACGGCGGTGCTCGGATCCTGATGCATGCATTTGTTGTTGCAACCCTCATCATCGCTGATGATCTTGCCCGCTCTTTCGATGGCAGATCTGACGGATTCCTCCGTGATCATCTTGCATATGCCTTCGGATTTACGGTATCTGTGCCCGATGCATTCCGACAGCTCGGACTCCAGTTCCTCCTGTGTCATGGCCTTCGTCAACTTCCTGAAATGGAGGATCAGCCAGCATTCGAAGGAACGTTTGGACAGATACAGTTCGTAACCCCTCTCCCTGCATTGCCTCTCGATGTCCATGAGTTCTGAATCGGTACGGTCGTCCACGTCTATGACTACAGATACCGAATCCCCGTTCTCCAGATCGATTCCGCGTTCGTAGGCCTTGCTGCTGCAGTACGGGACCAGATTCCTGGGATCATGCTTCTTTGCAACCAGGGGAACCACGGTGACATGCCTGTTCCTTCCCCTGAACATGTTGAAGTACTCCACCTCCGAAGGCCCCTCGGTAAGTATCAGCATAGTCCTGCTCTGGTTCCTTCCCCCGTAACGTCTGCTCAATCCATCACATCCTCGTCGGGTATGAAGGGCCTGGCTCCGAACTTGTCGGCGGAATAGCTCTTCTGGACGTCGATGTCCCCGCGCACGCCGTTGAAATCAGACAGGGCATACAGTTCGGATGCTCCGGTCGACATGTCCTTCTGGGTGAACCAGATCTGGTCCCGACGGAGAATGTCCAGAGACAGCAGGGACTGGTCCTGGGTGTTGACGATGAGCTGGGCTCTGTTGGGGTTGGCGGCACTCCTGAACTGGCGGATGATCCATCTCGCGATGTCCGAATGCAAGAAGGTGCCGAACTCGTCGATCATAACTGTGAACCCTTTCTCGAGAGCATCTATGACCGGACCCATGAGGCAGAACAGCTGCATGGTACCGTTCGACTCGATGCCGAAAGGGTATCTCAGCATGTCCTGCCCGACATCACTTCCCGGGAACCTGTGCTCCATCAATAACGTGGTCTGGGCGATCTCGGTGTTACCGGTGGCCATCATCAGTCCGATGACCTGCGGAGGGATCTCATTGCCCAGCTCCGTCGCCTTTCTGGTCTGGACGCTGCCGATGACGTCGGTGATGCCCATGTCCGCGATCTTCAGGGCCCTGAGCATATGTGCTTTTGACTCGGGATGGGTGTTGATGTGCTCTATGACCTGGTTCAGCATGTCCGAGAGATTGCTGCCGATGATCAGGACCTCGTTGACGATGAACTGATGGGCGGCGAGGCAGGTCTCGTTGTTGTACTGGGCGGCGACAGCAAGAAATGAGGATGCAGGGGAGGTCAGTGCTGAACTGGCCTTCAGCCCCTTCATCGCGGTGCGTCCGAATTCATAGGTCTGCCCGCTCCGCATGAAGACCAGGGCCTTCCTCCTGGAAGGATAGTGGTACAGTGACTCCGATACTACCCTGTCCGCTACGAAGGATATGGCGTAGTCATACTTCACGCCACCCTTGGTGAAACGGATCTCAAGCTCGGTGGGGGCGGACATCGTGCTGCTGGATGCACGGAACGGCTGGTACCAGGGATAGGTGATGTTGGGGTTCATGGGTGCGCGAACCATTAGCTGGAGGACCTCCATGGCCTTCAGCACGTACGATTTACCGGATGCATTGGCACCGAAGATCACGGCGGAACCCAGAAGCGGCTCGCCAAGGGTGTCGCACTCCAAAAGGTTGCCCTCGTTGCCATCCAGGTTGGTCGATTCCAGGGAGAAGACAGCCTTGTTCCTGAACGGGCCGAAATTCGTTATACTGAAATCTATGAACATGATTTTTCAATACATTTTATAATATAAATTTGTACTGAAATAACGAATTTATCATTTAAAATGCATTGGGATGCAGTCTGCGGCGCTGTGCCCATCACAGAGAATGATGGCTGCAAGTCAGAGACAACCCAGATCACATTGGCACACTGGAAGCCACGACTGTCAGAAAAGAATCACAGCTCCGAGGCAAAGAATCGGTACGGTAGATTGTGTTCGAAAAGACAGACATTGAATCGGAGGATTCTGCGATCCGTGGTTGGAGAGACCTGACTGAAAGGATGCCCCGAACGATCAATCCATGATGGAGTGGTATCCGCGGTACTCCTTCAGAAATCCGCGACCGTTGCCGTCGACGGGACCGTATCTGTCGATGAGCTCCCTCACAGAGCTGTCCAGTTCCTTCATCTCGGCCATCATGTCCTGGGTCTCCTCGTGGAAGACCCTGGACCCATCCGCCCCAAGCAGCAGAGTACCGTTCTGCGGAAGCAGGGACCTGAGACCGTTCTCGTCCCTTCCCTGGAGCACACACAACGTGTCCCCCTTCTCCATCGCGGAGGCAAGGCCATAACCGAGGATGTCGCGTTCATAGAGTGCCAGACAGGAGATCAGGGCACCACCGTCGCTGGGTGCGAGAAGACGGTTGTAGCACACGACCAGCCTCATGGAGTCGAAGACTGTGCAGAAGTCGAAGTCTCCTGTGGAGTCCATGAACCCTGCGACGGGACCGTGACCGTGGACCTTGAACGGACCGTCGAGGATCGCCTGCACCTTGCCGTCCTGGCGGGGAATGGCCCCGCTGGTCTGGGGATAGGTCTCCCATCCACCCTCGACGGGCCTGTGGAAAGCCCCGTTAGCGCGATCGTACTCGGGGACGTACCTCCCCTGCTCGTCGACCAGGAGGTTCATCGCGTAGAGTCCGGTGCAGAGATCGTGCAGACCGAAGGCATCGATGGCCGCCTTCACCTGCATGCTGCCCGAGGCGGAGCAGACCCAGAGTCCGATACCGTTGTCCTTCAGTGCGGCCCATAGCTCGACCACGCTGTCGGTGACACGTATGCCGTCGGTCCACCTGGCGGTGACCACGCCGAGGGCGGATGGGATCTCCGCGGGGGAGTCCTCGGACCTGGAGACGGTCGGAACCCTGGAGTAATGGAGATGGGACGAGAGGGCGAGGTCGTAGACCTGCCTCTCGGTCATGCCGGTGAACCAGTAGAGGATCCACACGGAGGACATCCTCTCGGTGGAGTTGACAAGGGAGAACATCGCCCTCATCTTGACGGAGAACTCCCTCCACCAGACATCCTGCATGATCCTCTCCGACTCCTCCTCGGAGAGCATGTCCCCGTTGAAGGGACCGTATGTGTCCCAGAGGTGGCGGTACGCGGTGACGATGTCGCCGATCCAGTCGGAGTAGCTGCAGACAAGGTCCTTGGCGAGCACCTCGGCAAGACGGTCCGGCTCCATGGCGAAGGCCATGTGGCGGAGCTGCCAGATGATCAGCTGGTGCTCGATGTCGAAGACGGAGGTCGTGTTGTCGAAGTCCGTCACGGCATACTGCCCGCTGTCGCGGAAACGGTCCAGAAGGTCGTTGACCGCATCCCTCACCTCGGGTGCCCAGCAGGGGTGCTCCAAATGCATGCGTGCGCATCGGACTGGCATATTTTAGGATTGTCCCGATGTGTACATTCGTCGCATGCATCGATGCACGTCAACGGTCATCACTGTCGAATAGCCCGATGATGTCCCCGATGCGGTCGACACGCATCAGGTTCT
The DNA here is from genome assembly GCA_024399175.1 of archaeon. Taxonomy (GTDB): domain Archaea; phylum Thermoplasmatota; class Thermoplasmata; order Methanomassiliicoccales; family Methanomethylophilaceae; genus Methanomethylophilus. The sequence continues at coordinate 1,423 of JAKSHU010000078.1, read as the reverse complement.
GGCCCGCGATCTCTGGAGAAATCAGGACCGCGCCGCGGAAGGAGACCGCCAGCGGACCGTAGTAGTCCTTGGCGATGTTGTCGCCGGCGAAGTATGCCTTGCCGGGTTCGGCCCCCATCCTGCGGAGTATATCGAGGTAGGCCTCCGGATGCGGCTTGCGGAAGCCGATGTCCGCACTGCTGACGACCTCGTCGATGTACCCGAGGAGTCCCTCGTCCTCGAGGATCCCCCGGATTGTGCGGGAATGGTAGCGGGAGTTGCTGAGGACGCCGACACGGTAGCCGTTGTCCTTCAGATACCTCAGGAGATCCTCGGCTCCGGGGGCTGCGGTGTACAGGCGGGTGTTCCTCAGAAGGGGATCCTCCATCGAGTCTGGGTCATTGTGGAATCCGAACACCTCGTCCAGACGCTCGATGATCCTGTCGATGGAGAGCTCCATGTTGGAATGGGTGCTCTTGAACTCCCTGGTGAACTCGTGGTAGGCGTGGCTGAGGTCCGATGGATCCACACCGGGATAATACGTGCACAGGACCTCGAAGATGGGTTCCACCGTGTTCCTCTCGTTGATCACGAGCGTGCCGAACATGTCGAAGACGAAGAACCTCTGGGCCCTGTCGCGATAGTGGTGGAACGTCTCTCCTCTCATCGGTTCCCCATGACCGTACGCCGATATATCGGTTGTTGACGGTCTGGACACCTCTTATATAGGGCGTGCAGGATAACAAGCCGATTTAACATGAGCACCGAAATCAGGGCAGCACTCGTAGGAGCATGCGGCAGGATGGGAACCATGATCGTCCGCCGCATCATGGCCACCGAAGGCATCACCGTCGCAGCAGCATTCGACCTCGTCAACGTCGGAAAGGACATCGGAGAGGTCGCAGGAATCGGAAAGATCGACGTCCCCGTCTCCGACGCCAAGGACCTCGCCACCGTCCTCAAGGACGCCAAGGTCGACGTCCTCATCGACTTCACCATCGCGAAGGCGACCGTCATCAACGCACCCATCGCCGCGGCGGCAGGGGTCAACCTCATCATCGGAACCACCGGACTCACCGGAGAGGAGAAGACCATGATCACCAACGAGGTCATCAAGAACAACGTCGCAGCGGTGATCTCCTCCAACTACTCCATCGGAGTCGGAGTCTTCTTCAAGCTCTGCAGGGACGCGGCCAGGTACCTCAACGATGACTACGATGTCGAGATCATCGAGGCCCACCACAACCAGAAGAAGGACGCACCCAGCGGAACCGCAATGACCGCAGCCGAGATCATCTCCAAGGAGATGGGCGGAAAGGAGTTCTGCTACGGACGCGAGGGACAGTGCCCCCGCGGAAAGGAGACCGGAATCCACGCCGACAGGGGCGGGGACATCGTCGGTGACCACACCGTCATGTTCATCGGAAACTCCGAGCGCATCGAG
>JAKSHU010000077.1 GCA_024399175.1 archaeon | reverse complement strand
AACGCCAACTACAGCGGGGTCGCCCTGAACGGCAAGAACGGTTCCTACCTTCCGATGACCTATGTCGTCGACCACGTGGTCCAGACCCTCAAGGCCCTGGAGAAGGAGAATCCCTCCCACCCATTCCTCTACTGTGTGGACAAGGATGTCACCGACATCCGCAGGGGCAACATCTACCCGCTCGACGTGTTCCTCGGACCGAGGCTCAGCAACGACTCCGGTCCGCAGGTCACCGAGAGCCGTGTGGACCGCATCATCCAGGCGAAGGGCGGGGAGAGGTACGTCACCGACATCGTGTACTACGCCCGTGTGATGCATTCCGTACTGCTCGACAGCCGTTTCGAGAACGACCATCTCGTGTTCAGGTTCAGCGAGGATGTCCTCCTCAGGCTGGCGGACCCCCGCCTGCTGGACCGCAGCTATCCTCCCAGGCTGGTCTTCACCCCGAAGATGAAGGCCGCGTACGGCAGCTACCTGAAGTCCCTCAAGGGCAACGGATATGCGAATGATGAGAAGGACTCCTGTGAATGGATCTTCAAGCGCGGAAACGTTCCGATCCACGTGGCCCCCGCCTGGTCGGTGCCGGCGATGAGGAGCAGGATGCTCCGTGACCGCAGGGACAGCTACTCCGAGCTGTACCTCCGTCTGCTGGAGGCCGAGAGGAGGAAGAAGACCTCCCCCAGGACGAAGGAGCCTCCGGAGCCCTTCGATCCCCGCAACGAACCCAGGTCCAGCTACATCCTGGTCCGCACCCCCCAGGAGGAGGACTACTGCGCGGACCTCGTGTGCGGCCTGGCGGAGAGGGAGGTTCTGTCCCACATCGTGGTTTTCGGCAACGAGCGCAACTGGCGTGTCCGCCACGACCTGTTCGACATGATCGAGGTCGGGGTCACCAGCATCACGCAGATCTACGAGATGCAGCGCAACGACCTGGACCGTCAGAGGACCGAGGCGTACCGCATTCTGGAGAGCTATCTCGACGCCGTCCTTCCCACCAGACCGAAGGCCGGCGACCTCGTCACCTCCGCCCTGTACGAGCTCGAGGACCTCTGCGGCAGACAGATCGCGTCGGACGCGAAGTTCCGCATCGTCTGAGCCGGGTCTTATAAAGGATGGATGTGTGGAGTTCCCATGGCCCCGGACAGCGACCTCTCCCGTCTCAACTATGCAAGACTCAACGACACGGAGAGGGTCATCTATGACCATGTCGCCGCCGGGTTAGAGCGTCTCGAGGAGAAGGTCACGATCCCTGCTCGTGAGATCAGGGGGGACTTCGATTTCTCGCGCGTCCTCGATGCCATCGTGTCGGAGTGCGACAACGCCCACGTCCTGAAGAGGAGCGGGATGCGCTACTCCTTCGGACTGACAGCGCTGACGGTGTTCTGCGACACATCCTTCGGAACCGACAGTGCCAGGATGGCCGTCAGAGCCCTCGAGCGCGAGGTGTCCCGCATCGCGTCCGCCTGTCTCTCCGAGTGCTCCACCGACCTCGAGAAGGAGCAGTTCATCCACGACTATCTGGCGGACACGGTCACCTACACCCACGAGACCTGCGTCGAGGACGGATCCGAGTACACCGCATATGGTGCGCTCGTGGAGCACAAGGCCGTGTGCATGGGCATCGCCATCGCCGCCAGGATGCTCCTGAACAGGGTGGGCGTGGACTGCGGATGCGTGTCAAACAAGGAGCACATGTGGAACGTCGTCCGCGTCGACGGCATCGTGTGCAACCTCGACGTCACCTGGGACCTGAAGGATGAGGTCCGTTCGTACATCTACTTCAACATGAGCGACCGCATGATCCAGAAGGACCATCCCCTGGTCTTCGGACCCAGCTGCGACAGCGACAGCATGTACTGGTACAGGATCAACGACCTGGACCTCCGCTTCGAGGAGCAGGTCACCGATGCCGTGTACGCCGCCGTCAGGGCCGGGTCCCGCCGCGTGACCTTCAGGATCCCCCGCGTGTCCACGGAGGATGTGATCGGGGCCGTGCAGAAGGGATTCGCCAGGGGCGGCGTCAGGACGTCCTTCACATATTCTGTCAACGAGGTCCACTCCGTGTACTCCATCTCCTGGGGAACCCCCTCCGCATCGGCCGGATCCTCCCTCCTGTCCTCTCTCAGACGCCACTTCTGAGCGGAAAACGATGGGTCGGAAATTTTCTCCTTATGCCTATTATATATCAGGCTCGCGGTGTGACAACCATGCCTGAAGAAGCAGTCACCAACAAGGGCAACCTGGAAATGAACGTCGACATCGTCTACGCGATCGATGTCACCGGAAGCATGGCCCCCATCATCGACACCATCAAGAACAGTGTCAAGGGATTCGAGAAGAGGCTCCAGAACGAGCTTCTCAGCTCCACCTACCAGCGTCAGATCGACGAGCTCCGCATCCGCATCGTCGCCTTCAGGGACTTCGACGAGGATGGACAGAACTCCATCAACCAGTCCAACTTCTTCACCCTCCCCGAGGAGGAGGAAGAGCTCTACGCCTACATCGACAAGCTCGAGGCCTTCGGAGGAGGAGACGTCCCCGAGACCGCAATCGACGCCTTCTCCATCGCGATGAACAGCGATTGGAACACCGAGGGCCAGAAGAAGCGCCAGATCATCTTCCTCTTCACCGACGCCCCCACCAAGGGACCCGGACATGCACCCAAGTCCCTCGGACTCCCCTCCACCATGGAGGGCGTCGTCGAGTGGTGGCAGGACCCCCAGAAGTCCAAGCTCAACCGCCACGCCCAGAGGCTCATCGTCTACGCTCCCGAGGACGAGTCCTGGGAGTTCCTCGAGGCACTGGACAACACCGTCTGGGAGAGGTCCGTCCCCTCCGAGGGTCTGTCCGAGGTCGGAATGGACACCATCCTGGCCCTTCTCTGCAACAGCATCTGAGAACGAAAACGGGGAGGGCGATCCCCTCCCCTCCATCAATCTGGAATAACCATGTCAAATTTCAGCGAGTACACCCTGCACACCCCGTGGACCAACGTGGCGAACGGAAAGTATGTCTTCGCGACCAAGGGCGGCAGGGACTACTTCATCAAGAACTTCCTCAACCACAAGTATCCCAACAGGGAGCTCTGCAGTCCCGAGACCTTCGCCAGGCTGGAGAGGGAGGTCACCGCGTGGGAGAACAAGCGCAAGGAGCTCCTGAAGTCCCTGGCGGCCTGCAGGAAGAACTGCCAGTACATCTTCCCGCCCGAGGAGCTCATCCGCGAGAAGTCCAACTACTACATGATCAGCCGCCGCATCTCCGAGACGCCCCTGACCGTGGAGCAGATCAGCGCGCTGGGACGTGCGGACAAGCTCTCCATCATGAGGAAGATCGCCGAGGCGCTCGTGGAGCTCTCCAGGGAGTCGATCATCCACGGGGACCTGAAGCCCGAGAACATCTTCATAATCAAGACGGCCTCCGGATACGAGCCGCGCATAATGGACTTCGACGACAGCTACTACTCCGGGAAGCCCCCGGAGCCAGATGCGACCGTCGGCTCAATGGAGTTCTACTCCCCCGAACTCGGGATGTATACGGGAACCGACGGATACGACGCGGCCAACCTAACCTGTCTGTCCGACATCTTCGCCGCGGGACTCATATTCCACCTCTACACCGTCGGCGAGCGTGGCGACTGTCAGGGCGGGAAGTACCCCTGCCAGCTGGACGCTCTCCGCCGCGCCGTCGACAGGGCGAAGTATCCCCGCGACCAGAAGGACATCGCCGACCTCGTCAAACTGATGCTGGCCGTGGACTACCACGAGCGCATCACCGCCGAGGACGTCCTGAAGGGCATCGAGATGCTCGAGCGCAAGGAGTCCGTCGCAGGTCTCCGCAGGTCCGCACCCACGTCCACCTCCCGTTCCTCCGCGAGGATCGTGAAGTCCGACGACGGGTACACGTTCAAGAAGCTCGCGGGTGCGATGTGCATCGTCACCACTCCCGACGGAACCCGCTCGCTGCTCGCCATGGCCAAGGCCTCGACCCTCGCCGCGGAGCATGGTGTGGACCTCGGAACCGGTTCGACATCCGATGTTCCAGCACCTGCGGAGACGCACGCGTCCGGAACCTCTTCCGCCGCCCCGCGCGGCCATGTCGGAGGATCCGCCGACCCGGTCCCCGAACCCGAACCCGCGCCCGTCACCTCCGGGCCCTCCTCTAAAATCGTGGTCGAGGAGGTCAAGAACGACGGCAGGCAGTACGTGATCAGGTATCCCGACGGTCACAGGTCCACCATCCCCAGGATGGTCTACGACGCCATGAAGAGACAGGGGAAGATCGAATGAACCCCGTGCAGCTCAGACTGGACTTCCCCCACGAGGGGCATGACGAGGACGCTCCCGCGTTCCTCAACGAGAGGTGCGCGGTGGTGTGCGACGGAATGGGTTCCGGAAGCAAGCAGTTCACCGTGGGGGAGGAGACCCGCTCCCACGCCTGGTTCGCCTCCAGGAACGTGTCCCGCACCGTCAGCGCATATCTGACCGAGCACTGGGCAGGATTCCTCGAGAACGACCATGCCGACATCAACAGGCTGGTCAACGGACTGAAGAGGGAGATCTGCGAGAACCTGCAGGCCTTCTCCAGGGAGAACAACGTCGACTTCGAGGGCATGAGCATCAGCGGAACCATCCTCAAGCTCCTGCCCACCACCCTGTCCGCCTTCGCGTACAGGGAGAACGAGGCGGATGTCGACGTGGTCTGCATATGGGCCGGGGACTCCAGGTGCTTCTGCGAGGATGCCACCGGACTCCACCAGCTCACCGTGGACGACGCCGAGGGATGCAAGGACGCGATGGACGACTACCTGATGGACTCCGCGATGAGCAACATCATCAGCCTCAGCAAGGACTTCCATCTCAACTGGAGGGTGTTCAGGCTCGCCAAGCCCTGCGTGCTGTTCACCGCCTCCGACGGGGTGTTCGCCTATCTCGAGTCCCCGATGCAGTTCGAGAGCGCCCTCCTCCCGAAGGGGGAGGGGGACTTCGACTTCGTGTCCAACCTGATGCTGTCATTATCCGCGAACCACCACGACGACTGCTCCCTGGCCGGATGCATGTTCGGCTACGAGGACCAGAACCAGTACGCCGCGATGATGGGCGGAAGGGCGGCCTCCCTGAGGGAGTCCATCCTCACCCGTCTCGACGGCAAGAACAGGGTCATCGCGAAGAAGGCCGAGCTGAAGGCCCTCGAGGCGCAGGAGATGACCTCTGAGATCAAGAAGGCCCGTCTGGCACTGAAGAACGAGATCAGGGAGATCTCGAGGGAGTTCGGCGAGGAGAGGACCAGGTTCTGGGAGGACTACAAGAAGGACTACTCCCCCGAACCCATGGCCGTCACCTCCGCCCCCGTTCCCGAGTCCGAGATCTATCAGCTCGTGCCCTATGTCCCCGGAAGGTCCGTCGAGCCTCTCGCGGAGGATTCCGCCGAACCCGAGCACCAGCCCGAGGCCGCCGAGGTGCGGGAGCAGCGCCCCGCGGACGCCCCCGAGCCCGCCCCGGCACCCGTGGCGCGCGACGTGTCCGTCATCGCGGAGTCGTTCGCCCCGTATGCCCACCTGTCCCGCGGACTCGGCATGCGTGCGGACGGCTGGCATCCCGTGGGGAGGACGATGTGCCTCGACCTGACCTCCGAGAGGTCGGAGATCGTGTTCGCCACTCCCACGAACCTCGGAAGGTTCTACGACATGAAGAGCCTCGAGAAGGAACTGCTCAGCACGGAGGACTTCGTCACGCCCATCAGGTTCGATTTCGACAAGGCGACCGGTCTGGCCTATCAGGTGTTCAAGAACAACCGGGACTACGTGTCCTTCACCGAGCTGCAGTCCGCCAAGCCGAATATGGTGCTTGACATGTTCAACAATCTCGCGAGGCTCATCCTGCGCATCAACAGCAAGGGATTCCGCCACAACAACCTCAACACGAGGTCCGTGGCCATCGTGAGGGACGGGGGGTTCATCAGCAGGAGCTACAGGGCCATCATCCGCGACCACCTCGCGGTGGAGAAGGCCGAGGTGTTCCGTGAGGACTGCGTGGGATTCGCCAGACTCCTGGTGGCCGCCATGAGCGGTACCGAGGATCCCGGCGTGGACCTCGTCGACCTCAGGGAGAGGACCTGCCACAACAGCGACAGGCGCTCCATCACCTGCACGGCGCTGGTGGACCTGGCGTCCGACGTGCTCGCCAAGGAGTCCATCTGCACGATGAACGTCATTGCCATGAGGATGGAGGAGATCCGTGCGAGGTATGCCAACAGTCCCGAACCCGCTCCCGTCCCCGTACCTGCGGAACCCGAGCCTGAACCCTGCGACAGATGGAATGAGATCAACACGATCAACAATCTGTCGGGCGGATGGAGGAGGGTGTCCGAGTGGACTATCATTAACGACATCGCCCGCTGCAGGATGCAGAAGGGTGCCAGCAGGGGAGTCGCGTACGCGGTGTACAGGCCGGACGAGAAGAAGCTCGTCACCCTCAAGGACGTGCGTGACCGCCTTGGTGGCAACCTCCTCGGAAGGAACACCAACGAGTACAGGCTGAAGGACTACTACATCCAGGTGTCGCAGACGGACGTGCAGGCCGTCGACCCGGTGTCCCTGACCGACCGCATGATCAGGTTCCACATGATGTCGAGCCTGATCCACAAGGTGAACGAGCTGTTCTCCTTCCGTATCCTCGTCAGCATCGATGACGGGGCGTTCGTCTTCAACAGGAACGGAACCGTGACCCTGGTCAACCTGGTCGGAAGCAGGCGTTCACCCTCCCACGATGAGTCGGCCGAGGCCGTCCTGGGACTGGGACGTCTGCTGTGCGAGATATACTCCGGAAGGAAGCTGTCCCTCGAGGAGGCCCGTGTGTTCACGATGCAGGATCTGGAGCCCGGCGTGGACCGTGACGTGCTGGGTCTTCTGCGTGAGATGCTCCATGAGCAGCCCAACATGCGTCCCGGCATCGGGGATGTGGCCGTCCGCTTCAGGGAGTACGTCAAGCGCCTCCCCGGTCTCTGATAAACATCTTCTCGCTCCTCCGGACGTTGTCGCCGGAGGAGACCTCTAATTTCCGTACCTGGGCGGTGGTCGGGAATCGGGTCCGTTTTTTCCCGCTCATTCGCGTCTTATAGGATTCTCTGATGGTTGGAACCAAACAAAAAGAGGACTGACAATGTACTGCTATCTACTCGACGCCAACGCCAACAGGTCCGCGAAGATCCCCTTCGAGATGGAGGACACTCCCCTCGACATCCTCAGGAGGGGATGCGCCGACCGCTCCAACGTGTTCCTGAAGTATCTCTTCTCCGACGAGAACAACTTCAACGCCTTCCTCCAGGGCGGAGACACCCTCGACACCGATGCCTCCGAGTTCGCGTACCTCGGAAAGACCACCACCGTCAAGCTCAGGTACGAGGATCCCGTGGGTGACAGGCTCCAGGGGGTTGTGAACCCCCAGGAGGACTGCGTGTTCCAGATCTCCGTCGCGATGACCGTCGGATGAGGGATCGGAATGGTCAGGAACACACCTGAGATGGCGGCCTGGCAGGCATTCTGCAGGACCGCCGGGGAATACCTCGGCGGAGGGGTGACCGCCACCCCCACCAACAGCGAGGGTGCCGACTACTTCGGCGGTCTCGGATACTCCATCACCACCTCCGATGGATCCCTCGCCTCCACCACCTGGAACTCCTACGCAGACGTCCCCAAGGAGGGTGCCCTCCTCACCTACTACGGCAGTGCCGATGCAGCCGCCAGCTACGGCGGCTTCAACGTCGTCACCAGTGCCTACGGAAACGGCGCGGCCGCTATGACCACCGCCTACCTCCACAACGGTTCCACCGGTGCCCTCGTCTCCATGATCGTCCGCCTGCTGTCCGAGGACTCCTCCAAGACCGCAG
>JAKSHU010000076.1 GCA_024399175.1 archaeon | reverse complement strand
AAGGGAGGGGGCAGGAGGTCCGTGGTCGCACAGGCCTTCCGCCATCCTTTGCAGACCACCAGACTTCTGAATTCCAGCAACGTCAAGCTTTTTCTGGATCTGGCTCACCACAGCGGATTCCGGGCGGCATTGTCCACGACCTCCCGCGTGATGAACAATTACAACAATGATGTGCGCCGTGTGGAGTCGATACAGGCCTATACGAGGCATCTCGATGATGTTCCGGAGCATCTTGTTCTCCCGTATTTCGAGGAACCGTTGGTGACAATCGTCATTCCAGTGTACAATCAGTACAGATTCACGATGGCCTGTCTGGAGTCCATCATCCGCAACACCTTGGACATCTCCTACGAGGTCATTCTGGGGGATGACCGTTCCTCCGATGAGACTATATCCATCGGAGAGCACGTCGATAATCTGGTTGTCGTTCGCAATGAGACCAATCTGGGATTCACGTTGAACTGCAATCACGCTGCGGAGATGGCTCGGGGGAGATACATCCATTTCCTGAACAATGACACCCTGGTGTGCGAGGAGTGGTTGAAGCCTCTGGTGAAGTTGATGGAGTCCTCTGAAAAAGTGGGGATAGTAGGTTCCAAACTGGTGTATCCCGACGGAATCTTGCAGGAGGCTGGGGGAATCATCTGGTCGGATGGCACCGCCCTGAATTATGGAAAGGGAGACAAGCCAAATGCTCCGCAGTTCAACTACGTGAAGGAGGTGGATTACATCACTGGTGCCTCCATGATGGTCCGCAGATCCTTGTTCGAGGAACTGGGGCACTTCGATGCAATCTATGCCCCCGCATACTGTGAGGACAGTGATCTGGCACTGGCTGCACGCGAGAGGGGTTATTCGGTGTTGTATCAGCCATTGTCCGTGGTGATCCATTTCGAGGGCATGACCCACGGGAAGGCGGTGGCCACCAGGATCAATCCGCACCAACAGGTCAACGTTGGAAAACTTCGGGACAAGTGGTCGGATTACATGTCCCGTGAGTGCAACCCTCCGGGAATCGACGTGTTCCACGCCAGGGACCGCTCGATGAACAGGAAGACCATCCTCTTCGTCACGAACCATCTCCCAGCCAGGGATCTTGACAGTGGGAACACCGTGATTTACAGATATCAGGAGGTCCTCGTCTCGATGGGATACAACGTCAAGCTGGCCTCCGCGGACCACAACTACGATCCGACCTATGCGATACCGCTGCAGCAGATGGGAGTGGAGATCTTCTTCGGAACTCCGGGAATGGAGAACTGGAAGGACCTCGCCAGGAGGTTCAGGAAGGAGTTCGACCACATCGTGCTGTGCGGCTATGCATGTGCATCCAGGTTCGGACGGCACCTTGACAGACACATGAAGGCGAGGATCCACTACCTGTGCGTGGGGGACATGCAGGTCGCGATGGAGAGGGAGTACGACCTGTCCCACGACTCCCACGTGCTGATGGGTCTGGCACTGTACAAGAGGACCAGCCGTTCGGTGCTGGGACACGTGGAGTCGGTCATCGTCGTGAGCAGGCATGATGCCGATGCGATGCGCGCATCCGTCGGCGGATCCCGCCTGTCGGTCCTGCCCTATGCGGTGCCGGATGCGGCGGTGTCCGCCGGCGTGAAGGCCCATGACATCCTGTTCGTCGGGTTCCTTGGGTCCAGGTGCAACGCGGACGCGGTCAGATGGTTCGTGACCGAGGTGCTGCCCAGGGTGCTGGAGTGTGTCCCGGACGCAGTCTTCCGCGTGGTGGGGGGAATGGCTCCGGACGATCTCGCAGACCTGCAGGGAGAGCATATGGTCCTCGAGGGTCATCTGGAGGATGTCCGCATCGAGGAGCTATATTCCGGATGCTCCGTGTTCGTGGACCCTGTGCGTTTCAGCGCGGGTCTGCGCGGAAATCTTCTGGATGCGATGGCCCGCGGAATCCCCGTCGTGGGAAGCGTTCCAAGTCTGGAATGCATGGGTGACCTGGATCTGACCCCTCACGATGACGCGGTCGGCTTCGCGGACGAGGTCGTGCGCATCCTTACGGATGCGCCCCACGCGGAACACGTCGGTGATGTGGGGCGCGGATGGATCTCGGACAACTGTCTAGAAAACGAGATCAGAGAGGGATTCCGCAGCCTCTTCGGCTGACCATGTAGGTATTATCATAATGGGGGTGTGTGAAGATGTCAAGGATTCTCGTGGTTGGTGCAGGACTGTCCGGTTCCACCGTGGCCAACGTCCTCTCCCGTGATCCCGGCAACTCCATCCTCGTCGTGGACAGACGCGACCACATCGCTGGGAACTGTTTCGACTACCGTGACGGAAACGGAATCATGGTGCACCGTTACGGGTCGCACATTCTCCACACCTCCGACGGGGACGTGTGGAATTATCTCAGACAGTTCACCGCTTTCAATGACTACGAGCACCGTGTGGTGGCGGTCATCGGCGGAAAGGAGGTTCCCCTCCCGTTCAACTACGACTCGATGCACATGGTCTTCGAGAGGGAGCTCGCGGACCGCATGGAGAGGAAGCTCGGGGAGAGGTTCCCGGAGGGCACCAAGATACCCATCCTGGAACTTCTGAGGACGGACGATCCCGACCTGAGGCTTCTCGCGGAGTTCATCCACGAGAACGTGTTCCTGCACTACACGCGGAAGCAGTGGGGGAGGGATCCCTCGGAGATCGACGGCGCGGTCACCGCCAGGGTGCCGGTGATGCTCTCCCGGGACGACAGGTACTTCCAGGACCCGTTCCAGGGCATCCCCCTGCAGGGCTACACGGAGATGGTCCGCAGGATGCTGGACCGGCCCAACGTGGAGGTGAGGCTGGGGATCGACGCGAGGGATCTGGAGCTCGACGGATACGACGAGGTCTACTACACCGGAGCGGTCGACGAGCTTATGGACTTCGAACTGGGCGTCCTTCCCTACCGCAGCGTGCGCTTCGAGTTCGAGACCCATGATCTGGAACATTACCAGTCCCACGCCGCGGTCAACCACCCCAACGACCACGATTACACCCGCGTGCACGAGTACAAGTACTATCTGGACGACCGTTCGGAGAGGACGACGATAGCAATGGAGTATTCCGAGGATTTCATCCCCGGTGAGAACGAGCCCTACTACCCCGTGGTGGACGAGGGTAGTCGGAGGCTGTATGACGACTACGTGGAGCTCCTCCATCGGAGACATCCGAACGTGCGTCTCCTGGGCAGACTGGGCGACTTCAGATACTATGATATGGACAAGGCCGTGGGGAGGGCGCTGTCCCTGGCCCGTTCGAGAGATTCTTCATAAATAGTTGGATTCATTCCCCCTCTCCGGGATGCGCAAATGTTTGATTTGCAGGAATACATTGACGTGGAGCTCAATGCTCTCTCTTCGCTCGGCAGCAGGATCGGATGCGGGTACACCGCCAGATATCTTCAGGAATGCAGAAAGGGTCTGACTCCCGGCTTCTACGGTGGTGCTCTGGATTCTTTCTACGCAGACCTGCGCGAGGTCAGGTATTCGACGGACATCAGCAACATCTATCCTCCCTTCATGTACAAGATGAGGGGTTCCGCCGTGGGTTCCGCCAACGTCCTCCTCGAGAGGATGTCCGAGGAGCCCTCGAAGAAGGCACGCTACAGACGTCTGGGTCTGATGCCCTTCGACGTCGAGAGGACCTGGTTCCTCAAGAGGTTCAACGACGACGTGGAGAAATTCTTCAAGACCGCGGTCTCCCCCAACGAGAATCCGGAGCTGTTCGTGAGGAAGGTCTTCAAGATTTACTCCTCTTTCGCCTCCAACATCCTCAAGCCGTACTCGCAGATCTACCGCTACTGCATGAGGAACCTGCTGGGAACCAACGCGAAGGACCTCGCGTCGCTCATCGAGGAGAACTTCTCCATGGACGACGTGTTCGAGGTCAACGGCAGGCCCGTATCCGACATCCGCTATCTCCGGAGGATGTTCCGCGAGAAGAGGTACGTCCTGATGGGAAGGAACATCACCTTCCAGGGACCCAAGGGCCCCATCACCTACGACGTGCTGGAACTCTTGCTGATGGTCATCTTCGTCCAGAAGAAGATCTTCATCCTCTGCAGCCTGTTCTGCATCGCCGACGTGGAGAAGATGAGGCAGTTCGCCCTGCTCCAGGCCCAGAACTGATTTCATTTCACGGGGCCCCCCGGGCCCCTTCATTATTCTGTGGACATGTTCGTGTCCATATTCATAAGCCGAGAATGTCGATGCAATACTCATGTGCATAGTCCTCAGCTGCCGGACGGGTGGCAGGTACTTCTGCCGCAACTACGACCGTGAGCGTTCGCTCACGGAGAAGGTGCTCGTTTCTCCGCGCCACCAGGTCCTCCGTTTTCTGGACGGGACCGTCCTGGAGGACCACCTCTGGATGGCCGGGACGGGTGTGGCTCCTATGGGACATCCCCTGTTCTTCGAGGCCTTCAACGAGAAGGGGCTCTGCATGGCCGCGGTGTCGTTCGAGGGCTATGCAGGATATTCCGATGCCGATGAGGGACATCTCGTGGCTGCGCACGAGATGATCCTGTACGTGCTCTCGCGCTGCTCGAGCGTGCGGGAGGCCAGGGAGCTCCTCTCGGATGTGCACGTGGTGGACCGCCCGTTCAGCAACAAGATCCCCTCGTATCCCCTGCACTGGATGGTCAGTGACGGGAACGGCTCGATCGTGGTGGAGCCTCTCGACGGGAGGCTGGTAATTCAGGACGATCCTGCGGAGGTGATGACCAACGGTCCTCCCCTCCGCTACCATCTCGACAATCTGGAGAACTACATGCACCTGACCTGCAGGTCCCCCCGCAACCTGCTCCCTGAGGAGCTGAGGAGCGGACTGACCACGAGGGGGAGGGGTGCGATGGGTCTGCCGGGGGACTACTCCTCCGTCTCAAGGTTCATCAGGGGCTGTTTCGTGAAGTACAACACGGTGCCCGAGACGGACACGGAGCTCGACGTGGAGAGGATGTTCCACATCCTCGAGGCCGTGGCGATCCCGCGCGGATGCGTGGAGCTGTCCAACGGGGTGCACGAATGCACCAGGCACTCCGTGTGCATCGACGCGGAGGAGTTGGTACTCTACTACCGGTGCCGTGAGAACTCGCAGATCTGTGTCGTGGATCCCCGTCGCACGGACGTGGACGGCACCGAGACCGTCTCCTTCGGGATGATCTCGGTGCCGCAGTTCCTGCACCAGAACCGAGGCGGGGTCACCTGAGCTGGCAGCTGTTGTCGTAGCGGTTGGTGCTGCGTCTCCGGTGGGCACGGTCGATGAGCTCCACCAGTCTGTCGTGATCCTTCACCACGTGGTCCCAGCTCACGACGCTGATGGGGCAATCACTGCGGATGCTGTCGATGATCCTCATCGGCACTCCCGGCAGCAGCCGGGAGAGCTCGTACATCGTGTCCGGACGGTCGTGACGTCCGTACCTGTCGTACAGCACCGAGTCCTCCCCGCAGAGGCATTCATTGTTGCCGCTGTCGGGAAGGGCGATCACCAGGATCCCGAGTCTCGAGTAGGTGTAGTTGTTCGTCATCGCGGATGCCACCTCCCTGTCCACGATGGGACAGTATCTTGTGTGCCTTCCGCACAGCAGCACGAGCACGGTGGAGTCGCGTATCCAGTCCCTGCGGACGTCGTCCATCGCGGTCCTCCTGACGGGATCGGAGACGATCTCCGTATCGTCCCTCATGCGTGCGCTGGAGAATAGTCTCCAGTACCTGTCCATCTCCAGGAACCTGTCTCTGTACTCCCCGTCGTGTGCGTAGTCGCAGCTGATGTATATCCTGTGTAGTTCGCTCATGCTCTCACCCTCAGCCGAAGAAGTGGTTTTCTATCCAGCTTTCCAGTGCACCGCTGCGGATGTCCCCCAGGAACGCGCCGCCGTCATCGGAGAACGCGGTGACCACCGTCACGTCGTCGGGCAGCGTGTCCCTGGCCGCCAGGTTGTACAGCGACGGGGACAGGGCCACGGGCTTCAGGCGACCGTTCTCCTTTTTGGAGGAGGCGGTCTTGGCCAGTCCGATGGCCTCGTGGATGGCGTCGGCGATCCATATCCTGTCACGGTCGCCGAGCAGCTTGCAGCGGGCCTTCATGACGAGGCCTCTCGAGATGGATGCACCGATGCCTACGGGTACAGTGTCGAGATTCCTCTGCGCGTAGAGTATGTTGAGAAGTCTGACCGCGGAGTTGACCTCCGCGACGAGGGAGACGAGGTTCCTCGCGTCCTGTTCGTCAGTGACGGAGTACAGTGCGAACACCGTGTTTCCTCTGACCCCCATTTCCACACAGTTTTTGGCACGGAGCATGCGGAGCATCGTGCCGTCGAACGTCTTTGCGATCTTCGCCACAAGCTCCCTGTTGTTCCCCGAGAAAAGTTCCGCGGAATCCCTCATGTCGACGAAGACGGCCCCGAGGGTCACATCATACGCCCTGTTGTGAGAGGTGCCGATGTTTCCCGGGACCTCGTGGGTCTTCTCCACCTTCATCGGGGATCCGAGGATGTCCTCGACCCTCTCGCACAGCCTGGAATACCTTGATTCAGCCATGTGTGCACCATCCCCGTGGTGGTTGATTAGGGAGGTCGCTCACCTGTTCTTTGATGACAAGATGAACATGTTCGGTGTCCCGGAGGGGACGGGAAAAGGGTCCGCTCCGTCGGATGGCAGTTCACTCGGATCCAGCGAGGTTCCTCAGGCACTCGAAGTAGGAGTTGGACTTGAACTGCGAGATCCACGCGAGGAGCTGTTCCCCGGAGATGAATCCCTTCTCGAAGGCCACCTTCTCGGGGGAGCCCACGAGGGTCCTTCCATCCGCCTGCCTCTCGGAGATGTAGTTTGATGTGGACAGCATGGAGTCGAAGGTTCCGGTGTCGGCCCACACGGTGAACTCGGACATGACCTGTGCCTTGAGCTGTCCCTTCTCCAGATAGATCCTGTTGAGGTCGGTGATCTCCAGCTCTCCCCTTGCGGAGGGTTCGAGCTGTTTCGCATATTCGCACGCGTGTCCGTCGTAGAAGTAGAGTCCGACGACCGCGAGGTCCGATTCGGGCTCTTTGGGTTTCTCCACTAGGTTGACGACGTTTCCGGAGGAATCCATCGTGGCCACTCCGAAGGCTCTGGGATCCTTCACGGGCTTGCAGAAGACGGTGGCACCCTCGGTCTGGGTCATCGCGTTCTCCAGGAGTCCGGACATATCCTCCCCGTCGAAGATGTTGTCTCCGAGGGCGAGGGCGACGGGCTCGCCGTCAATGAACTCCTCTCCCACGAGGAGTGCGTCGGCGATGCCTCTCTGCACGGTCTGGACCGCATAGGTTATGGAGACGCCGAACTGGGAACCGTCCCTCAGAAGCTTCTCGAAGTACGCCCTGTCCTCGCTGCTGACGACCACGAGGATGTCCCTGATGCCGGCGGACATGAGCGTCGCCAGAGGATAGTAGATCATCGGCTTGTCGTAGATGGGCAGGAGGATCTTCGAGATGTGCGAGGATGCAGGATACAGGCGGGTGCCCTTGCCTGCGGAGAGGATGATTCCCTTCATTGCCGTCTGGATGGAGGAATCACGTTTAAATGTGTTGATTGTTGCCGTGGATGGATTGAATCGGTGTACGGATTACACCTGGTATTGCCAACCTATAAATCATCCGGCACGATAGGGTGCCTTGTGGGCCCGTGGGGTAGCTTGGTATCCTTGGAGCTTCGGGAGTTCTTGACCCCGGTTCAAATCCGGGCGGGCCCACTCATTCGTTGTCTCATTGAAACTTGCTGGAATCTCTTTGATTCGTGTGCGTTTCATCAATACTTGAAGTGATGTCCTAAACTGTCTTTGACACAATCTGATATGTCAAGATAGGTTTCAATCAGCAGATGATTCCAGGGATTTCAATGATGGCGGGAAGTCGCCATTCAATCTCCAAATCTGATCAGGACATTTTCTGGAACATGGAGCTTATCTTTGCAATCCTCGATGCTCTTCCGCATCTTCGACACTGAGCAAAAACGCCTTTGATTTTTGATTTCAGGCCGGAATT
>JAKSHU010000075.1 GCA_024399175.1 archaeon | reverse complement strand
TCACGCGAGAACGCATCAACGTTCGAGAGGACCTTGATGATCAGGAGTGTGCCGTCACGCTTGCCGACGATGTCGAAACATATGCTCCTGATGTTGATTGATGATGAAACATCGAATCCTGCCCTGGCCAGGATAGCGCGGGTGATGTTTATCATGTCCTCTCTTGACATGATTGAAAAAATATGCTGTAAGTATATAACACTGGCTCATGGGCGGGAGTGGGGCCCATCCAATGTGCCAGTGGTTCCGGCCCCTCCACGGGGCCGGAGTTTCAGTGTCTGTTATAGACGCTTGATTCGCCGTACTCCTTCAGTTTCGACGTGGCACTCGGACCGAACTTCTCGACGGCACCGAGCAGGTCGGACATGCCGACCCTGCATCCGTCGATGTCCTCCTGGGTGGGCATCACGCCTCCGGCCACCAGACGGCGCACGGCAGACATGACAGCCTCATTGCAGATGGCAGAGATGTCCGCACCGGTGCATCCCTCGGTCTTCTCGGCCAGCACGTGCAGATCCACATCCTCCTCGAGAGGCTTGTCCTTGATGTGTATCCCGAAGATGGATTCGCGGGATTCAACGTCGGGGGGTGCGACATAGATGGACTTGTCGAATCTTCCGGGCCTGAGAAGCGCGGGGTCGATCATGTCGGGACGATTGGTCGCCGCGATGATCACGACATCGTTCATGGGCTCCAATCCATCGAGTTCCGTCAACATCTGGGACACCACGCGTTCGGTCACATTGCTGTCCCCGCCGGTTCCACGTATCGGCACGATGGAGTCGATCTCATCCATGAAGATGACACAGGGGGAGGCCTGCCTGGCCTTCCTGAATGTCTCCCTCACGGCCTTCTCCGATTCTCCCACCCACTTGTTCAGGAACTCGGGTCCCTTGACGGAGATGAAGTTCGCCTCGGACTCCGTCGCGACCGCTTTCGCAAGCAGTGTTTTACCAGTTCCAGGGGGTCCGTAGAGGAGGATGCCCTTCGGGGGCCTGGCATTCATGTGGGCGAACACCTTTCCGTACTTGAGGGGCCATTCTACGGCCTCCTTCAGCTGTTGCTTGGCATCTGCGAGCGCACCTATGTCTTCCCATTTCACATTGGGCTTCTCGATGAGGACCTCCCTCATTGTGGAGGGCTGGAGATTCTTCATCGCGTTGGTGAAGTCTCCCATCTCCACGGAGATCCTGTTGAGGACCTCGCTGGGTATGGTCTCATCATCAACGTTGACATCGGGCAGGACACGTCTCAGGGCGGCCATGGCCGCCTCCCTGCACAGTGCCGCAAGGTCGGCGCCGACATATCCGTGGGTCTTGTCCGCGATCTGTTCCAGGTCCACGTCCTTCGCCAGGGGCATGCCCCTGGTGTGGATCTGCAGGACTTCCAGACGACCGTTCCTGTCGGGCACGCCGATCTCGATCTCCCTGTCGAACCTTCCGGGTCTCCTGAGGGCCTCATCGATGGAGTTGGGCCTGTTGGTGGCACCTATGACCACGACCTTTCCCCTGGAGTTCAGTCCGTCCATCAGGGAGAGGAGCTGGGCGACGATGCGGCGTTCCTCCTCCCCCTGGACCTCGCTCCTCTTGGGCGCGATGGAGTCTATCTCGTCGATGAAGATGATGCTGGGTGAGTTCTCCTCGGCATCCTTGAAGATCTCCCTCAGCTTGCCCTCGGACTCTCCATAGAACTTGCTCATGATCTCCGGTCCGCCGATGGACACGAGGTTGCTGCTGGTCTCTCCGGCCCCGGCCGTTGCAAGCATGGTCTTTCCGGTTCCCGGCGGTCCGTGGAGGAGCACTCCCTTGGGAGCCTCTATGCCCAGTCTCTTGAACAGCTCGGGATGTTTGAGAGGCAGCTCGACCATCTCCCTGATCTGACCGATAACGTCCCCGAGACCTCCGACATCGTCATAGGACACCTTCGGGACATCCATGTTCTCCTTGGAGACGGGTTTGTCATTGATCTTAACCTTGGTGGCGCCGATCATGACGGCGGCCTCGGCGGTGGGGGTGAAGGATGTGACCACGAGGTCCATCTTGTTTCCCATGATGTGGAGGGACAGCACATCTCCCTTGGCGAATGCGCGACCTTCAAGTGCCTGTGCCAGATAGTCCTCTCCGCCCTGAAGCCTGAGTTCCTCCGTGGGGGAGAACGTGATCTTCTCCGCCTCCTTGGTCTCGGCCTTCCTGACATCGACACGCTCGTCCAGGGAGACACCTGCGTTGCGTCTGGTGGATCCGTCGAGCCTGATGATGCCTCTGTTGGAGTCTTCCAGGGGCCCGCCGAATATCTTCACGGCGGTTTTCTTGTTTCCGAGGACGAGGGCGATGTCTCCCACTCTTATCCCCAGGATGGCCATGAGTTCGGGGTCCAGTCTTGCAATGCCCTTTCCTGCTTCCCCGGCCTTCAGTTCTGCGACCTTGATTGCTTTTTCACTAGCCATTAAATCACCTCACATCTGTCTGAAATAACGCAGGATGTCGTCGATCATGGTCGAGACGAGACTCTCGTTGAATCCCATCTTCTTGGACATGTCCTCCGCGTTCCAGTTAGGTTTGTTCAACATATCGTACAGGAGTGCCCTGTGCTCGTAATCGAGATTGTCCAGGTTCGCCATGTGCAGGAAGTCCTCGATCAGATTGTTGCGTTCTCTGACCATCTCCGACCTTCTGCGGTCGAACTCGGCAATCTGTCTGTCGATCTGGGATATCTTCGCTCTAACTTCCTCGAGCTGACGTTCCTCGACCGTTCTCTCGTTGTCCTCCTCGACGTTCTCCTTCTCTTCTCCGGTGGAGATCATCCTCACCTCGAACATGTTGTTGCGCATGTCGATCGTGATGGTGAATTCGGAGCTGGGTTTGTAGAAGATCCTCTCAGGACCCCTGTCGCTGCTCTCACGGTAGCTGACCACGATGCCCTCCCTCTCCATCAGGTTCAGGTTCTTCACAATGGCCTGCTGGCTAATGCCCAGTTCCTTAGACAGCTGGAGCGGATAATGGGGCTCTCTGACCACTGCCTGAAGGATCTTTCTTCTCGTGGGGTTCTCCACTATTGCCAGAATGCTGTCCATGTCGTTCATTGTATCTTCCGTTGTACTCTGTCAGTTTACAACTAATGGTTAAATAGTTTGTACTTCTATAAATATGTTGTTATTAGGTCGTTTTCGTGGCTGGCATACACATAAATGCTCAACTCCGATTGCACAGGCATGCCCGGGGAGCTCAAGGATTGTTCCGTGTTCATCTACGACGTGCGTGAGGCAAGTCAGACATTCAGCAAAGGTAACTTCGGATACCCGATGAGTGGCGGAGCGCTTGAACTGGACCTGGTGGAGGCTGCATTCCTGGTTCAGCTGAACCGTCTCGAGGTCTTCCACAAGAAAAGGAAGATGGAGTTCACCGATCTTTTCGACTATGCCTCCGGAATCGTCGAGGACTTCGACATCAAGTACATCGTCTTCAAGGACCTGCGCGAGAGGGGATTCATCGTGAAACCCGAGTCGGGGGCGTTCGATCTTCGTGTGTATCCCCGCGGAATGCTGCCCAGCAAGTCAGCTCCCCTCTATATGGTGTGTGCGGTGTCTGAACGTTCCGCACTCAACATCAACAACTTCCTCGAGGAGATCGCCCAGAGCAAGGATCGTGGAAAACAGTTGCTCTACGGCGTGGTGGACGAGGAGGGTGACCTCACGTACTACAAGATGGCCATGCTGGATCCGACCGGAACCCTGGACCCTGGTGCCCGTGTGGGGCCCACGGTCGGAAAGCTGGTCACCGACCGCATATTCGTCTTCGACTCCGAGGGCGGAGAGAGGCTGAGGAACGAGGCGTTCTACGGCAAGTACATGCAGGGTGTCCTGCAGCTCTCGCTGATCGAGGGGTGCTACCTCATCGGCACCGGGGAGCTTAAGGTCATCGACCGCAACGGCAGGACCATCGGGGAGAAGGAGCTCATCGAGTTCGGACGCAAGAACCAGGACGAGTTCGACCTCCGTCTGAAGGCGTACATCGACCTTCGTAACAGGGGACTCGTCGTCAAGACCGGTTTCAAGTACGGCACCCATTTCCGTGTCTATGAGAAATCCCCCGACGAGTGTCACGCCAGATACCTCGTCCATGCGGTTCCCGCCTCCATCGTGACCATGTGGCCCGACATATCCAGGACAGTCAGACTGTCCGGCGGGGTGAAGAAGCAGATCCTGTTCTGCAGGATCTCGAAGGAGCTCCAGTACCTGGAGTTCAAATGGTTCAGGCCCTGATCAGACAAACCTGATCTGGAGAATCAGCTGTGTGGTGAATCCACTGTGGATGTCACCGGAGATGCTGGCACATCCGAATCTGTCCGCCGGGACGCGGTCGAGTTGTGTATGGTCAAGCAGTCTTTCCCCCGTTAGTCCGGCGGTTCCATTTGACACGTTCTCGAGAAATTCTCCCATCATTGTGCGGTATGTGCCGTTCATGATGGCGTTGGTCAGTCCCGCGGGATTTCTTCTCTCACAGTTCTCCATCAGGTCGGACACTCTGCTCGTGCCGTCGCGATAGAAGTCTGACACGATGTACGCCAACGTCCTGGGCAGGGCAGGATGGATGTTCTCGAGGAATATGTTGAACTCCGGGTCCCCGACACGGAGGAAGGAGAATCCCAGGTTTCTCTGGCGGATGTATTTCATCCTGTGGTGGAGATCGACCGAGTCCGACACTATGGATGGCCAGTTCTGGCCCAGGACATATCCCGAGTCCATCGCCTCGATCTCGTCCCTGTCACGTTCGTCCATGCCACCGTCGATGCGGTACAGGAAGGCGGTCCTCGATGATCCCTGGAGTATGATGTCCTCTGTCAATCCGTCACCTCAGCTGAACTCGATCGTTATTCCCAGACCCTCGGCGAGACGTTTGTATCTGCACCTCAACGTGACCTCGCTTATCGACGCCGTGTCGGCGACCTCCCTCTGCGAACGATGCTGCTCACATAGGATCGCAGATATGTATACAGCTCCCGCAGCCACGCCCTTGGGCCCCAGACCTGACAACAGATCCTTACTGCTGGCACTGTCCAGGAGATCCTTTGCGGCGGTCTGCACGCGGACATCCAGATCGAGGGTGTTGCAGAACCTCTGCACGTAGTCCTGGGGTCTGGCGGGCATGAGGTTCAGCTTCAGTTCCCTGGCGAGGAAGCGATACGTCCTCCCAAGCTCCTTCTTGCTGATGATGCTGGTCTCCGCAACCTCCTCGATGGTGCGGGGCATTCCGCAGATCCTGCAGGCGGCATAGATGGATGCGGCGACGACTCCCTCGATAGACCTGCCCCTGATGAGGTTCCGTGAGACGGCCTTCCTGTAGATTGTCGATGCGGACTCCCTGACCGTGCGGGGGAGATTGTTGGCGATGGAGAGGCGATCAAGCTCGGACAGGGCGAAGGCGAGATTCCTCTCGGTGGCATTGGAGACGCGTATCCTCTGCTGCCACTTCCTGAATCTGTACAGCTGTGTCCCAGACTCCTCGTTCGAATGAAGGAGCTCGGTCCTGCCGCGATACAGTGTGCCATTGGCGAAGTAGGCCTCGCAGACCGTGCAGGTGAGCTTGCTCTCGGGCGTGGGACGTTGGAAGAATCCTTTTCTGCAGTACGGGCAGGTCTCAGTTCTTTCTGCCCTTTCTCTTGTTTCTTCCATCGTTTCCGCTCGGGTTGAAGAACAGTTTCTTGCCTTTCAGGGCGGGGCGCATGCCTTCCCCGGAGATGGAGGCGTAGGGCTCGTCCACGGGCCCGAGAACCCTTCTGACGGTTCCGACACGGTTCCTCTCTGCGTCAAAGACCGCGGTTCCCAGATCCGGCAGGTTGACGCATTTGACGAGTGCATGTCCCTCGGACGTTATTCCCTCTACGATTCCCAGGATCTCCATGATATCCCAAAATTTGTGATGAAACAACAGTTCGGCCGTATTTATTCATTGGGCCTCGGTCCAGGGTTCACGGTGTGTCCGCATCCGATCCGTTCCGACGTGCAAAACCGGGTGAATCCTCCCTGTTGGAACATTCCCGGACCTATTCTTTATACTGGCGCGGAGAAAACACCTATATAGGGTTTAGCTAATTGTCAATCAGTTTAGGTACCTGCAAGGTACTGGATTAAACGGAGGCATGAAAATGGACATATTCAGCTGGGAATTCCTTACCCTCATCGTTCTCATCTTCTCTATCGTGATGATCGTTGCTGGGGCCTTCTCCGCATACTTCGGAAAAGGCAAAAACAGGGCCTATGGAATCTTGATCGCAATCATCGGTGCAATCGTCGGACTCATCTGGGTCTACCTCCTCAACTGGAGCGACGTCAGCACCTTCCGCGCAATTGACGGATGGGACATCATCTACAACGCAATCGTCTACCTGATCGGAATCCTGATCGGTGCACTCATTGCCGTTGGAATCTTCCTTGTCACCGTCCTCAAAAGCTGATTAAACTTCACTCGGCTGGCCGGGTCTCCGGTCAGCCTTCCTTTTTTCTTCAAAACAATATTAATAGTATTTTGCAGTCCTTCCTCCATGGCCAAAGTCTTCATAATCATGGGGAGCAAGAGTGATTTCCCCATCGCCCAGAAGGCAATCACCGTTCTGAACAAGTTCGGCGTAGCATTCGACATCGCGGTCGCGTCCGCTCACAGGACCCCCCAGAGGGTCGAGGAGCTGGTCACCGGCAGTGATGCTGATGTTTTCATTTCCATCGCAGGTCTTTCCGCTGCACTCCCCGGAGTCATCGCATCCTTCACCTGCAAACCCGTCATCGGTGTCCCCGCAAGCGGATCCCTCAACTATGACGCACTGCTGTCCATCGTTCAGATGCCTCCTGGAATCCCCGTGGCATCCGTTGGAATGGACCGTGGAGACAACGCCGCGACCCTGGCCGTGGAGATCCTGTCTGTTTCTGACAAGACCCTGGCCCAGAAACTCATCGAAGACCGTAAGGCAATGGCTGCAAAGGTGGAGAAGGACTCCGACTTTGTGGTTGAAGAAGCAAAGAAGGTGGCATGAATGACCGGATTTTTTGACGAAGAGGAATTTATTAACGAGGCAGTAGAACTCGTGCAGAACAGCATCCCCGCTCCCGCAAAGGCGATCATCGCCTGTTCCGGAGGAGTTGACAGTATGGTCACCGCGACCATCGCCAGCAAGGCCATCGGAGACCGTCTTCTCGCAGTCTACGTCGACAACGGACTGATGAGGAAGGACGAGACCGATGAGGTCGAGGCCATGATGAAGAATATGGGCATCAACTACAAGATCGCCCGTGCCGCAGACGAGTACTTCGAGGCCCTCAAGGGTGTCGAGGAGCCCGAGCAGAAGAGGAAGATCATCGGAGAGAAGTTCATCAGGGTCTTCGAGAGGTATGCCAAGGAGTTCGGCGCAACCTACCTTCTCCAGGGAACCATCGCTCCCGACTGGATCGAGTCCGGAGACGGCACCCGTGACACCATCAAGTCCCACCACAACGTCGGTGGACTTCCCAAGGATCTCGGAATGACCCTCTGCGAGCCCCTCAGGGACCTCTACAAGGATGAGGTCAGGCAGGTCGCAAGGGCACTTGGTGTCGAGGCATCCGAGAGGCAGCCCTTCCCTGGTCCCGCACTCGCCATCAGGTGTCTTGGAGAGGTCACTCCCGAGAAGATCGCAATCGTCCGTGAGGCCTGTTTCATCGTCGAGGATGAGATCATGAAGGCCTCCAAGGCAGACGAGATCGTTCGCCCCTGGCAGTACTTCGCCGTGCTTCTCCCCAGCAAGTCCGTCGGAGTCCAGGGTGACAGGAGGGCATACGGATACACCATCGCGGTCCGCGCAGTCGACTCCGTCGACGGAATGACCGCCACCTTCTCAAGGCTGACCCTCGACGTCCTCAACAGGATCTCTGTCAGGATCACCGACTCCATGAAGAGCCAGGTCAACCGTGTCGTCTACGACATCACCAGCAAGCCCCCGGCAACCGTCGAGTGGGAGTAAACTTTTTTGGGTTCTTCACGGATTAAGGTAGAAACGTAATCGGGGAAGTGTTGCTGCATCGTGC
>JAKSHU010000074.1 GCA_024399175.1 archaeon | reverse complement strand
CTACCGCAGACTCGAGGCGATGGGGATCCCCGCAGAGGACGCCAGGTACGTTCTCCCCAACGGATGCACGACCAACATCACCATCACCATGAACGCGAGGGAGCTGATGCATTTCTTCTCCCTGAGGTGCTGCATGCGCGCACAGAAGGAGATCCGCGACATGGCCGACGAGATGCTGAGGCAGTGCAAGTCCGTGTGCCCGGTCATCTTCGAGACCGCCGGTCCCGAGTGTGTCAGGGGCCCCTGTCCCGAGGGTGCCAAGTCCTGTGGGCACTCGAGGAGGGCGGAGTTCGTCAACATCGAATGAAAGCTCTTGCCAACCTTTAAATAACGTATGCCTATCACGCAGATATAACTCGGTGAACGATATGGGAAGAATCAGACCCACCTACATCAAGAGAGTCTCCATCGAACTGATCAACAAGTATCCTCAGGCCTTCAACAAGGACTTTGACAACAACAAAGAAATGGTCGGCCAGCTTACTGATGTTCAGACCGTTCCTATGAGGAACAAGATCGCTGGATACATCACTCGCTACCTGTCTCACCCTGAGGCTTGAAGGTAGAAACCATTTACCTATCCGAAAGGATAAGATCCGCATTAATCCCCGGGCTTATGGGGTAGCTTGGATATCCTGAGGGCTTGCGGAGCCCCAGACTTGGGTTCGAATCCCAATAAGCCCGCCATTCTTTTCCTTTAACTTCATATTCAATACCGACAGTGTGATTCTCTGTCAAAAACACGGAAAGAGGTTTTGAAACGGTTTCTGTTCTTCTTCAGTCCTCGGCAGTATCCTGAGTCTCGGCTTCCTCATCGTCCTTGGGCCATACCTGTCCGGTGATCTCGAAGGATCCGGGCGGGACGATCCTGGAGATCTCCTCCTCGGGGACCTCGAAAAGCTTGGCGATGTCGCCGGTGATCCTTCCGTTCTTCTCCTTGGTGGGGCGGATCACGCAGTACTTCTCACTGGACTTCTGGATGACCTCGGTGGGTCCGCACATGACCTTCCTGTTGCCTTCATGGGTTATCTCCCCGATGGCGAGTTCCACGGGGAGGTGATACTCCCAGTTCCTCTTTCCGCGGACGATGAATGCTCCGCGGGGCACGAACTCTCCGGCGTTGGGGGTCTTGCTCACCTGGTCCGGATAGACCCAGAATGAACCTCCTTCCATCGATCCCGCCATCCAGGCCTTCGACTGTGCCAGTGCGAACCAGCAGGCCTCCCTGTACTCCTGGTCGGTCGCCTTGAGTCCGTCCTTGAGGATGACCTAGGTGGCACCGTGGATGTCGGCATGCACATAGACGTCACCGTCCTTCAGGTGCTTCTTCACGATGTTGTCGTTGGAGTGGGCGTCCCTTCCTGCGATGACAAGTTTTCCTTCCGATGTGAAGAACCATTTGTAGGTCTCGAACCAGAACTTCTTTGTGGGGGCCGCTCTGGACAGCTCGAGGGCAACCCTCTTGTCGAATCCCTTCTGCTTCCTCTGGAGCTCTTCCTGACTGTCCAGAAGTGCCTTCTCGGCGTTGTCGGCCTTGACGCTCTCGGCCTTGCCCTGTGCGTAGATGTCCGATGCGTTGGCGTCGATGTTCTTGGTGTAGTCCAGTTCGACGGACAGGAATCCGATCTTTATCGCGATCCTGTTCTTCTCGGGTTCGATGTAGTCCACGTAAGGGATCTTGAGCGCTCCCTCGGTGAGCTTTTCCCAGCTGAGCTTCTGGGACTGGACCTTGAGCACCTCTAGGAGTTCCGTGACCTTCTGGTACTCGGTGTACAGCGAATCCGCCTTGGCCTTCTGCATCTCCGAGCTCTGACGGTATGCCTGCACGGTCTCCTGCTGTTTGCCGATCCTTTTCTTGAGCTTCTCGATCTCAGGATCAACGAACTCCTTCTTCTCCTCCACGGCGGTCTCCGCCATCAGTCTGCCGATGGCCTTTGAGAATGTCTCAGCGACCTCGATCTCGCAGTCATCATAGATCTGGAGGTTGACGGAGGAGATGTCCACGATCTTTCCGTCCTTGCGGAATATGACCGATTCCGGTTTGTCCGTGACCTCGGTGACGATGTCACGCACCGCCTTGTGCATGAGGCCGACGACCTCCTCGGAGACCTCCTTCGCAGGAGTGGATTTTTCACAGCCGACCCTCTTGCACACTTCCTCGGCGTACTGTCCTCCGAGGTTGTTGACTGTGGCCAGGGTTCTCACGGTGTCGGAATCGGAGGATCTGAACACGGAGAGGAACTCCTCCGCGGTGGAGGTGAGGGGGTTGAACCTCTCCTTGGGCATGACATATTCCTCTCCAGGACGTGTGGTCCTGTCCCTGAACGTTCTCTGTGTGAGACAGTTCACGATCTTTCCGTCCTGCACCAAGAGGACATTTCCTCCACCGAACATCTCGAAGATGATCTTGTAGTCGGCTTCGGCCTTGAAGACCTCCATCACCACCATACGGTCGAAACCGACCTGGTAGGTCTTTCCGATGCGGGCGTTGTTGAGGTACTTCCTCATGAAGGTTGCGAAAGAGGTGGGGGTGACTGGGGTCTCGGGCTTTTCCGGTGCGAGGTAGAGCCACTTCTTGTCCTTGTAGAAAAGTTCGACCTTTCCTCCGTTCGCATTGATCCTGAACAGGACGTTTCCAGCACCCCACTGGTACACCTTGTCCATGTGAGCGTTCTCGAGTGCAGCCATCTCCGACACGAGCGAGCTGACATCGAACGAACTCATTTCCTTCTTCATGGCACTCCTAATGTATCCTGATATCAAAAAGGTACTGATTTTTCAGACCTGTTCTTCAGAAAGGTTTATGTATGGTTTCCTAATATTCGGACTTAAGTGCCGCAGTGGCTAAGGGGTATAGCGACGCCTTGGTAAGGCGTAGGCCGAGGGTTCAATTCCCTCCTGTGGCTCTCATTCTTTCTTTATTTCATCTTCTGGGCAGAGCCATTTCTTTCAGTTTTTCGTGTGTCTGACAAAAAGTGATGGGGGTTGGACCCCCGTGAACAATCAGTTTTTGGGGAAGACGACTACCAGAAGCATTTTGAATTTCTTCTGGCCGTAGACTGCGTGAGGGTGACCTGCGGGCATGACGATGCTCTCCCCCTCGCCGATGATGTGTTCCACACCATCGATCGTGAGTTTTCCCTTTCCGTCAATGCAGGTGACGAACGCGTCCCCATCCGAACAATGGGTGCTTATCTCTTCGTCTTTATCGAAAGCGAAGACCGTAATGCTGACTGATCCGTTCTGGACCAGGGTCTTGCTGATGACCTGGCCCTTTCCGTATTCGACGAGGTCCTTCAGTCTGACTGCCTCTGCAATCGGGATGTTCTTCATAATCTCGGGCATCGATATCACTCCTTCTTGAGGAAGACCCAGCCGGACCAGAATTCGGGCCAGAGGGACAAGGTCCTCTTGGGGACCTTCTTTCCACTGCGTGCGATGTCGCAGAGTCTCTCGATCGAGGGTGCGTTGAAAACGACCGCCGCATCATACCTCTTCTCCGTCATGGATCCGAGGACCTCTCCGAGGTTGTATGTGTGATGCAGCTTGGACTTGCCCTCATCGGACTTGTAGACCCCCTTGAGGACGTTCTCCTGTGCAGAGAAGGTGTCCAGCTGGAACATGGGATTTTCCGACTCGGTCTTGTTGTCGATGACGAAGCATCTTCCCGATTTGAACATCATTCCGAAGAGGTGTTCCTCGAGGCGGGATTCGAACTCCTCCGCCGTGACCTCGATCATTGTGACCTTCTTGTCGATCTTCTTGATCGCGCTCGTCTCTCCGATGTCTTCCGCAGTGATCAGCTTGTGGGTGGGGAGGACGATGAGTCCGGGGTCATCAAGTGACGTGATGGTGCACATCACAAGCTGCCTCGACTCGTTCTCGGGAGACTCCTTGGCATAGGCCAGTGCGGCCTCGTACGAGGCGTGTCCTCCAGCTATGAAGACCTCCTGGGCCTCCATCTTCTCGGAGATCTCCTTGCAGACAGTCTCGTCGTCAATCCTGCTGAACCTGTGTTCGACACCGTCCTCGTCGACGTGTCTTCCGCAGAGGCGGCAGCTTCCGTCGATCCTCTTGCAGAGCTCCTCCCCGAGGTCGGCGGTGAGTCCCAGGACAGACTCGGTGTCGGTCTCCAGGTCTCTCAGGAGTGCCAGTCTCTCGTTCTTGGATCTGGACACGGCATCATCGAGGGGGAACACCTTTCCCTTGCCGTACTCCTCCGCACGCATCGCTCCGACGATCCCTCTCCTGCGGATCTCCGTCTCCCCGATCGCCATGCACTGCTCGTACAGGTAGAAACTGGGGCCGTCCTGCAGCACGCCGCCACAGGAGATCATCTCGTCAAGGAGTTTTCTGGCATCGGTGAATCTCTTGTCCTGGCCAGGTGATCTTGTGAGGTTGGTCACGTTTCCGGGATGGGACTTGAACTCCGTCAGACGCCCTTCATCGATCGTTTCGGATGGAGGGGAAATACGGTCAGCGGTCGTCTCCCCTGCGGCGAGACGTGGCCTGTATCCCTTGAACGGAAGAAAAGTTACCATGATATCAGTTCGTGGATGGATACAATTTATAAAACTGTGAGGTCGAAACAGAAGAAAGGTGGGTCGGGGCCAGAGCCCCGACGTTTTCAGCAGATCCTGGGGACGGGATCGCCGGACGGAGGCTCGAGGATCCTTTTTCCGCCGACCTCGGTCTTGAGGACGACACGTGCAGGTCCGTCGACAGCCCTTCCGATGATTGCGGCATCCTTTCCCTCGGGAGTGGCCCTCAGTGCGGACAGCACCTGTTCCGCCATCTCGGGAACGACGGAGAAGACGCATTTACCCTCGTTTCCGATGTTGAGAGGTTCGATTCCGAGGAGCTCGCAGGCGTTCTCCACTCCGTCCCTGATGGGGATGCTAGCCTCGTCGATGTCAAGCTGGCACTTGGACTTGCCTGCCCATTCGTTGAGGGTGTTGGCCAGTCCTCCACGGGTGGGGTCCTTCATGGCGACGACTCCTCCGACACGGAGCGCCTTCTCAATCATCTTGTTGAGAGGCTGCACATCGGATTTGACCGTGGACTCGAATCCGTATCCCTCGCGGAAGGAGAGCAGGGCCACACCGTGGTCGCCCATGTATCCGGAGACGATGATGACGTCTCCCGGGCGGGTGTTGCTGTCAGTGCACCACCTGTTGTCGACCTTCCTGTAGCTGTTGGCGACCTCCATGTCGTGGTCCAGATAGTCGGGTCTTTTACCGATGGCGGAGGTGGTGATGACCATCTTGTCAAGTTCTCCCGCACCCATGACCTTGGTGTCACCGGTGACGACGGGGACCCCGCACTCCCTGGAGGTCTGGCCCATGCTCTCCATGACCTTGTCGACGATCTCGGAGTCAAGACCCTCCTCGAGAACGACCGAGCTGCCGATTCCCAGAGGTTTCGCACCCATGACGGAGATGTCGTTCACGGTTCCCGAGATCGCGATGCGTCCGATGTCTCCACCAGGGAAGAAGAGGGGGTTCACGGTGTGGCCGTCGATGGTGAACACGATGTCGTCCACTACTGCGGAGTCATCGAGTGCATCGAGGGGGATCTCAGTGTTCATCTTGGGAAAATGGCTGGTGATGTGCTTGGAGATGAACTCCTGCATGAGCTCTCCTCCAGCCCCATCATTCATGACGACCTTTGACATAATGGCCGTGTAATCGCGGAGGTCCGATTAAAAGATATAGTGCAAGTCCAATGACAATCCAAGGGCTTGTGAGGTAGTCTGGATTATCCTATCGGCCTTCGGAGCCGAATACCCGGGTTCGAATCCCGGCAGGCCCTCCTGTTTTACAAAAATGTGACTCCCCCGAAGGGGAGGTTGATGGGTAGTTTCCAGGGTAGGAGATGAGGCTGAAGACGTCGTAGCCCTTCAGAGCCTTGTTCCTGGCATCGAAGCCCTCGAGCTCCATGCAGAATCCGATCTTGACGACCTTTCCCTTGAGCTTCTCGATCATGTTGATGGTGGCCTTGGTGGTTCCTCCGGTCGCGACGAGGTCGTCAATGATGACGATCTTGGAACCGGCGGGGAAGGAGTCAGTGTGCATCTCGAGGGTCGCCTGTCCGTACTCGAGGTCGTAGGACTCCTGGATGCACTCCCTGGGGAGTTTGCCCTTCTTCCTTGCGAGGACGAATCCCTTTCCGAGGGCATATGCGACGGGTGCACCGAAGATGAATCCGCTGGATTCGCTTCCGACGATGTAGTCGAAGTCGACATCCTTGAGCTTCTCTACCATCATGTCGATGGCCATCTTGAATCCCTCGGGGTTCTGGATGATGGTGGTGATGTCCCTGAACATGATTCCGGGTTTGGGGAAGTCAGGGATGGTGGTGACATAGTCTTCAAGAGTCTTGCTTGCCATGTCTGCGTTATCCGTGTCTCGCAATATATCGTTTTTCGCGACCGTTTCCGCCGCATTCAGCATCTGGGGCTGAAGACTATCTCCGCCTCGGGATGTCTCGCGACCTCCTCCCTCACGATCCCCATCAGGTGCTCCAGATTGGTCTCGGAGTTGGCGGCGATGACCATCCCCCTCTCATCGATGTTGACATCACCGTACTGGGACGCCGCGCATCCTCCCGCCTCCTTCAGGATGCATGTGGAGGCCGCATGGTCCCAGGGGGCCAGATTCACCTCGAAGTAGAGATCTGCGGAGCCTTTGGCCAGCTGGCACAGTTCGTATGCGGCGGTGCCAATCCTTCTGATGTCCTCGCAGATGTAGTACAGTCTCTGGGTGATGTCGAAGCACAACGGGGCACGGGCCTTGTTGTAGCAGGACCAGGCGGTGCACAGCATTGAACGCTCCACAGGTCTGTCGGACACGTGCAGCGGCCTTCCGTTCAGGAACGCTCCCTTCCCGGCACAGGCATAATCTCGTCCAGATAGGGCTGGTACACGACGCCCATCCTGACCTCGCCCCTCTTCGCGAGTGCGATCGCCACCACGCTCATCGGTATGCCGCGGGCGTAGTTGGCCGTTCCGTCGATGGGATCCACGATCCAGCGGTATGCCTCCTCAGAATAATTCTCCGACGCGCCTGGCAGGTCGTCCTCCTCACCCATGAACTGTGATCCGGGCAGTGCTGCCTGTAGTTCAGCCCTGAGTTTCCTCTGTATCTTCAGGTCCGTGGAGGTGATGTAGTTCTCCTTGGTGTCTTTCAGGTCGATCGTGACCTCCTTCTCGGAGATCATCAGTCTGCCTGCCTCACGTGCAATCGTAATCACTTTTTCCAAAAGGGTGTCCATGTTATCATCGAAAAGGGATTCCGGCCCGATGGCCGGAAAGTTGTTTCAGGCGAGTTCTTCCGCACAGTAGGGGCAGAACTTGGGAGTCTTCTTCAGACTGCTGAGATCCTCGCCGCAGTAGGGGCAGCGTTTGAACGCGCCGGGTGCGGAGGCCGCAGGGGCTGCAGGTGCGGGGGCCGGAGCCGAAGCAGGGGCCGACATGTTCATCTGCTGCTGCATCTGAGGAGAGGGCTTTCCACACTGGTTGCAGAACCTGTAGGGGTAGTCATTCAGTCCGCCGCAGGTGGGACACATGACCTTCTGGGTCTGCTGCATCTGTTGCTGCTGCACTCCCTGGACCGGCTGCTGCTGGAGCTGCTGGTACATCTGGGGGAAGAGGAGCATTCCGGTACCCATGGCGGCGCCTCCCTGGGAGTTTCCGATGGCATCCGCCATCCTGTCCATGACCTCATACCTCTTGAACGCCTCTCCGTTGGAGCTGCTGAACTGGAGGTACTCGAAGATCTTCTTCTTCTCCTCCTCGGTGGTGGAGACCTCGTTGATCTTCAGGGACAGAAGCTCGATACCTCTCTGCTGGAAGTACGGGTCTATGAGGATCTTCGTGGTGGTGGAGGCCTTCTCGAGATTGTTGAGGACATCCATATAGAACTGCTGGGACAGCTGCTGGGTGATCTGCTCGTTGATGAAGCTCTTCATGAAGGCGTTCACGTCTCCGGTGGAGTATGCCTTCATTCCGCCCAGCACCTGGGTGTAGAACACGGACTCGTCGGTGATGCGGAACTGGAACTCTCCGTTGGACATCAGGGTGACGGGCACCTCGTATCCGGGTGCGGCCTTGATCATTCCGCGGATTCCCCACTTTCCGTTGAACATCTTCTTGGAGATGAAGATGACCCAGACCTTGAAAGGCGTGTCACGGTATCCCAGGGCCTTGTTGTAGATCGCGGTGAGCCACG
>JAKSHU010000073.1 GCA_024399175.1 archaeon | reverse complement strand
CGGGAGCAATGGTGGCTCCGCAGAAAGAGCATTTTCTTTCCTCAACCATCCAAATCACCTACCCATTCCGAGCTTTCTGGCCTCTCTGGAGGTCTCTCTGAGCATAAGGATGTCGCCCATCCTAACAGGACCCATGATGTTCCTGGTGATGATCCTTCCTTTGTCGCGTCCATCGAGGACACGAACCTTAACCTGGGTAGCCTCTCCCGTCATTCCGGTACGTCCGATGACTTCGACGACCTCGGAGGGGATGCTGTCAGTGTCAACCATTTGGATCCCTCAGAATCAGTTCTTCAGGTCTTTGACTGCTGCTGCGATCTCGTCGATCTGTGCCTTTCCGTTTCCAGCGTCGACAATTGCGACAGATGCGGTGGGCTTCTCGAGTCCGATTGCCTTTCCGAGCTCGTCCTTGGAGGGAACGTAGACGTATGCGACGTTCTTCTCCTCGCAGAGAGCGGGGATGTGTGCAAGGATCTCCGGGGGCTCGACATCGCATGCCATGATGACAAGGGCTGCCTCGCCGCGCTCGATGATCTTGGTAACCTCGTTGGTTCCTTTCTTAACTTTGCCGGAGTCGCGTGCGATCTCAGCAACGGAGTAAGCTTTGTCAGAAAGCTCCTTAGGGGTCTCAAATTTCACAAATACTGCCATTTTCAATTACCTCCTTCCAGTGTCACAGCGGACACCGTCATTATTCATCGGCTCTTAGAAGAGCGTACGCTGACCATTGCCTTTACATATAAAAGAGGTTCGGAGTTGCCGATCAAGGCTCGATTCCGGGGGCCTTTCTTCTCAGGAACCTGTCGAAATGACCGCTGCGGAAGGAGCGCAGGATCAGGTACAGGATGCACAGGTACTGCAGGACTCCCGCAAGATAGTAGACGGCCATGCGCACCCCGGCGGTGGACTCGGAGAGGGACACGACGGTCTCGACGGAGAGGAGGTCCGTGCCCGTGGCGAGGGTGAGCAGCAGCGTGAACCCGTTGCTGAAGAGGAACAGGGTGGCCGCGAGGGACAATCCCATCAGGGGTCTCGCGAATCCCCAGTCCCTGACCAGCACAAAGATCGTCAGGAACGGGATGAACAGGACGAGGTACTGGGGAGTGGGGGGATACAGGAACGTGACGAGCAGATTGATGATGAGTGCCAGGAGCAGCTCGTTGTCCAGATCCGACTCGTCTGCGCGCCGGTAGAAGACCCAGGCGATCAGAGCGGACAGCAGGAGGATGAGCAGATACGCGGCGACACTGCCAAGACCCAGCGCCTGGGAGAGCGCGTCCGATCCTCCCGAGCGCGCGGTGATGAAGGTGAAGCAGTACTCGAGCGTGCCGTCCATGAACTGCGGGAGCAGGATGATCACCAGAGTCAGCAGCGCCCCGGCCACGGCGGAGACCAAAGGCACCAACGCACGACGGATGCTGCGGCCGTTGGCCACCAGGACGTATGCCACCAGAAGCGGGGCGAGGAAAAACGGGAAGAGCTTGAGCAGTATCGCCAGCATCAGCAGAATGCCCGCACCGAAGTAACGGGACCTCATGAGGAGCATCACGCACAGGAGGACCATCAGGGCCACGATGTTGTCGAACATGCCCTGCACCATCGGCGAGGAGATGACAAGAGGATTCAGGAACCACAGCGCGAACCCGAGCAGGGCCTTGCGACCGTCGCCCGTGTAATCCCTCACGACGATGTAGACAAGAACAGCCACGACGAGATCCACGACGTACAGGGGCAGCTTGATCCAGAACGTGTAAGCCAGGGAGGTCGTGTTGGAGGAGATGTACCCCGGCTCGTCCTCGAGACAGAGGGCACCGAGCACACGGTAGGCCGTGTCCCCCAGCGTCAGACAGCACTGCTGGAGATAGTCCACCAGTCCCAGGATGTATCCCCAGACAGGTGTGTAGAAGTAACCTGTGAGGCCGTAGAGTCCGTTGCCGGATGAGATCACCGCAGACACCTGCGCCCAGTGATGGACGTCATAGCCGTAGTTGAACACGAGTCCGCCGAGGATGCGCACTGTGAATCCGATGGCCACGATGACCACAACGAACAGGAGAATGCTCCTGCGGGACATGTCGGGCAGCAGGTTGAGACGGACCATGTTCATGCACTCGGGAATCCGTAGCTTTTGCCGTACACAGAGAAGTCTCCGCCCAGGTAGAGGAACACGCCGAGCTCGCCGTGGACCGCGGGGACTCCGGTGAACGCCCCGTGCACGGTTCCGCGGGCGACCGTTCCGCTCACGTGATCGATCATCACGGAGGAGGGTCCGAGTCCAGAGGCGATGACGGTCGCGAGATCCATGCGCTGGTTGTTGGAGTAGTCGCCTGCGACGATGCAGACCATGCCGTCACCCGACTTCAGCAGCGTGGTGCTGGAATATGTGCCATCAAGATACCCGATCTGGAGATGAGGCACGGTCAGAGCGGAGGAGTCCACGGCGTACTTCACGTTGTTGTTCTTCAGACTGAGTGCGGAACGGTACTGGTTCGAGGTCACTTCGGAGTATGCCCTTCCGGACCCAGTGGTCTCGTTGAGACAACCGGCGACACCGGTGAACAGTGACTCGCCACCTGGAATGGTCTCCTTTGTTCCGTCGGCGTTGCCGACGTATCTTCCGATGGACTCTCCGACCCAATACAGCTTTCCTCCGGCATGCACCCACGCGAGCAGAGGATCCGTGGAGCTGCCGGAATAGACGGTGCGGGGAAGGGCCCCCGATGCCACCACGAGACCGCAGGCACCTGCCGAGGAGAGGTCGGAGACCACGTCGGCCAGCTGGGTGGCGTTGACGTAGGTCACATCGGTCACGGAATAGTATCTCAGATTGTTCACGAGCTGACTGAGGAAGTAGTCCTGGGTCAATGCCTTCGCACCGACCTCCACCTGCACGTCGTGGACGACACTTCCGTAACCCTCATCATAATAGACGTAGAACTTGGTGGCAGACACGAAGGCACCGTTGTCGGACAGGATCGCATCATACCTGTGGGTTCCCGAATCATAGATGGAATAATCTCCGGTCGCATCCGCCGAGGAATCGTAATGGAACACGTTCCCGTAGGTCACATACTCTCCAGCGACGACCACTCCGCAGATGGCGATCGTCAGAAGGATCAGTCCTAGCTCACTCTTCTTCAATTTTCACTCCTCCCAGTTTGACCCTGACCCTGCGGGACAGATGAGTCAACTTGCCAAAACGTTTCAAAAGACCCAGATCGTCGGCGATGAACAATATGAGCACGATCATGAATATCGTCTGGATCAGTTCGGAAACCGTCACCGCCAGGGCACGCAGGGTCAGTCCGAGGATCTCCGTCTCCAGGACATCCATCGCGGACAGCAGCGAGTCCGCATTCCAGACGCCGCAGTACTCGACCAGTGTCGTGAGAATCGACAGGGAGTTGTTGAAGAACGCGGAAACGGTGGACGTAACGGTGATGATGATGAAGCACCACATCAGCGGCCTGTTCGCCCCGCCCGCAAAGATGTAGTATGCCAGGAGAGGCAGGTACACTATGCAGTACTGCGGACCGCTCGAGATCATCACGCAGATCGTCAGCATCAGCAGGACCATCGTGATGAAACGGTCCCTGCACTCCTGCTCGCCCATCCTACGCATGTGAAGCACGAGCACCACCATGAGGACGAGGGTCACCAGGATGACGGGATAGGTTCTGAGGGCGGAGACCAGACTGAATTCCGAGGTCCTTCCGAATATGAACGAGAATGCGTCGATGACCGTTCCATCAAGGATCTGTGGCAGAAACACCAGTGCCACGGTGAACAACGCCCCGACCAGGGCCAGAAGGAACTTGCGGATGCGTGCGGATGGATCGGCATGGACCTTGAAGATGTACATGCACAGAAGAAGGATGCAGAATGCGGGGAAGAACTTGATCAGGGAGCCCAGTGCGAACATGACACCTGCCAGGAAACAACGGTCCTTCCTGAGCAGCAGGACACAGAGCAGCATGAACAATGCCGAGATGCAGTCGAACTGGGCCTGCACCGCGGACATGTAGATCACCAGGGGACAGAGGAACCAGAGCCCGTACGCCCCGGCCGCCTTCCTCTCATCCCCGGAATGGGAGAGGACCAGGCGGTACACGATGTATCCCACGAGGAAATCCACAAGGATAAGAGGAACCTTCATCAGGAGATTGAATCCGGGAGAGGTCGTCGTGGCGGTGTAATACACGAACTCCAGGTTCTCTATACCCAGGAGACCCAGGGCCCTGCGGCCGTACTCGACCGAGAACAGGGAGTTTATCACCACGTCCTCGAACCCGAGTATGTATCCCCACACGGGAGTGTAGAAATAACCAGTCAGTCCGAAGAGCCCGTTTCCGCTCTCGGTGTTCTGGAGGATGACCGCCCAATGCTCGATGTCAAAAGGATAGGTCACATAGGGAGCCAGAATGAGACGTATGGCGAATCCCAGCACGGTGACCAACAGAGCCAGACCGCTGAAGAACTTCAGTTTTCCATGGGGGCGGACGACTTCTTCCGGAGCCGTCTGTACGCAGTCGGATGTCATTCGTTCAGTTCTTCCTCTCTCTGGGATAGAGGGCATAGTAGTCGAACTTGTAGACCTTGCAGAAGAACTTCGCAAGGAACTTTCCGAATCCCCACAGCTGATGGAAGGTCATGATGGGGACCTTGGGGTTCAGGTGGGATTCCCCCTCGGCACGGGTTCCGAAGTCATAGCGCACGTAGCTGATCCTGACCTTCCTGTCGATGTACTTCATCAGATCCATAAGGACCTTCCATCCCTGGATCTCGAAATTGTCCCAGTTGTTCTGGATCGTGGGGCGGAACACGTCACACCTGAGCCCGAAGAGACCACTCATCATGTCCTTGGTGGTCTGCTTGCCGTGCACTTTGAAGAACACCTTGCAGAACATCTCCACGACCTCGGATCCCATGGCCCTCTTGAATCCCATCGACATCCTGCTGGTCCTCCACCCCACACAGAGATCGGAACCCTTGTCGAGTTCCGCGACGATGTCCTTGAGCGCGGAGATGGGGTGCTGGAAGTCACAGTCCATGCAGATTGCGTAATCGGTCTCCGCGATCTCGAAACCCTGGATGACGGACGCTCCGAGTCCGCGATCCTCCGGCCTCCTGACAAACATCTTGGTCAGGGGATCTCCGAGTTCCTCGACCAGTTCCCTGCTGCGATCCGTGGAGTTGTCATCCATGAACAGAATGCGGTAATCCGGATATTCCGAACGGATTGCACGAGCGATGTTCTGGATGTTCTTCTCTTCGTTGAATGTGGGAATCACGATAGTGCAGGTACCGGTCATACTATCATGAGGGGACACTCAACACGGCTATATTTTTCTTCCCAACAGGAGGAGATGCACCGACCGGCACCATGGGTCGTCAGCCGATGGCCAGATTGGATTGCCGTCAGGAGGATTTTGGATTGATTTCGTCACCGCACAGGGATAAATACAACAAATCGGATAGTCACCTAAATGTCTGTGAGGAGCCTGATTGACAAATTGTTCTATGGCAAGCATGGCGAGGCCATGCGCTACATGTTCTTCGGCGTCCTCAACGTGATCGTCACATGGGTTTCCTACGCCGCCCTTGTCCTCGTGGGCGTCGACCCCGTCATCAGCAATGCCGCATCCTGGGTCATCGGAGTTGCATTCGCATTCGTGGTCAACAAGCTGTTCGTGTTCAACAGCAAGACCACCGAGGTGAGGGAGGTCGGAAAGGAGGCAGCCACGTTCACCCTGGGAAGGATCATCACAGGAGTGTTCGCCATTGTCGGATTCCCCATCCTGTACAACCTCGGACTCAATGGAAGTCTCCTCGGAGTAGACGGATTCCTTGCCAAGATCATCGTTTCCGCAGTCGAGATCATCCTCAACTACTTCTTCAGCAAGTACCTCGTGTTCCAGAAAAAAGAGTGAACACCATTCCGAGAGTCAGGGAGTGGGTGGATCTGCTGAAAGAAGGACGCTCACTCGAGACCCTTGCGCTTCTTCAGCAGGGTCGAACAGGCTATGCTGACCCCTATGACGACCAGGATCATTATGATCGTGAAGATCTGGGCCTCTCCAGAGCTGAAGAACTCGAAGAAGAACTGACTGAGTATCAGGATCACACCGAACTTGACGATGCAACCCAAAGCGATGTACAGACTGGACTTCCTGGGGTTCCATCCGAGAATGGCGATGAACGCACCCGCGAACGGAAGGACGGGGGCCACACGGTTGACGAGCAGAAGCTTCTCATCACTGGTTATGAGGAACTTCGTGTACTTGTCGGCCACCCCCTGGATCTTCTTAGGGATGGAGACGTGCTTGACCACATAGTAGAGTGAGAATATTCCGACCTGCTCAGCCAGGATGGCGGCTATGAGGATCTCCACTCCGAATAACTCCGGATGGCCGTATTTCGCTCCGCCGATGTAGGCGAGAATGAAGAACAGTTCGGGAAGCGTCGGTATGAGAAGCGCGTCCAGAAGGAACAGTAGGAAGATGCAGAACACGAGTCCGAGCTCCCCGTTGCTGCCGAAGAAGTCGTAGATTGCCTGACCGATGTCCATAGCTCCCACCTGTAGAAGTGGCCTGCCCCGAAGGGCAGGCATTGAATTTCAGAATCAGTTTACGTAGTCGAGCCACGCATCGTACTTGGGATCCTTTCCCTCTGCGATGTCGTGGAACTTCGCGTGGATCTTTGCAGCGATCTCACCGGGCTGTCCGTTGCCGACGTCACGTCCGTCGATAGAGCTGACAGGAGCGATCTCTGCTGCGGTTCCGGTCATCCAGACCTCGTCCGCGGTGGTGAGCTGGAACCTGGTCACAGGTGCCTCGACGACCTCGTAGCCGAGATCCCTTGCAACCTGGATGATGGATGCCCTGGTGACTCCCTGGAGGATTCCCTCGGAGACTGCAGGGGTGAAGATCTTTCCGAACTTGTAGAAGAAGATGTTCTCTCCGGTACACTCGGCGGGACGTCCCTCCTTGTTGAGCATTAGCGCCTCTCCGGCTCCCTGGCGGACTGCCTCCCTCTTGGCAAGACAGGATGCGACATAGGATCCGTTGACCTTTGCACCTGCGGGTCCGCAGAGATAGTCGGGCCTCTGCCAGGATGCGGTGATGATCTTGGTGCCTGCGGCTGCACCCTTTCCAAGGTAGGAGCCCATGTAGATGCAGGTGATGGCGAGCGAGGTGGGGACACCGACGGGGTTGAGTCCGACCTCCTCTCCGCTGAGGAAGACACAGGGTTTCACGTAGTCGACCTTCTTGTTGGCACGGACCGCGTCCTTGATTGCCTCGCAGATGTCGTCGAAGGTGTAATCCTTTCCTCCGAACTTGAGGTCGAAGCCCATGAGCTTGCATCCGTCGACGAGCCTGCGGACGTGATCCTTGAGCCTGAAGATTGCAGGTCCCTTGGGGGTCTGATAGACACGGATTCCCTCGAAGACTCCGGTACCGTAGTTCAGTGCGTGTGCAAGGACGTGGACCTTTGCGTCGTTCCAGTCTACAAGCTTGCCGTCAAACCAAATCTTTTCACATTTCTCTCCCATTTTCTAACCTCCTTAATCACAGTGCGTTAAGTGCTTTAACATACTTCTCAGGCTCAGTACGGGCGATGATCTCCTCTACCTGGTCTGATCCTCCGACGACTCCGACGTTTCCGTTGGAGGTGGAGATGAGGGCATAAGCAGACTGTCCTGATTCGGGCACGAGTTCCGTATCGTATACGTCCTGAAGCCTCTGTAACCTTCCGATGGCAAGCTGTGCCTCGTTCTCGTCGATTACGGAAAGAACCATTCTGGACTTTCCAGGCTGTTCGCATTTTCCGACTACGATGGTCTCCACATTGATCTTGTTGCGAGTGAACTCACCCATGACCCTCTGCATGACACCGAACTCGTTCTTAACAATCAAGGATATAACATACATATGTCCACGACTGGCTCTCGGATTGCCTAAGTGATATATAGGGTTTGACGAAAAGATGAAAAATGTGCCCCCGAAGGGGCGTGAGGGTTTACTTGTTCAGCACTTTGCTGATCCTGTCCTTGATGTCGACGATGGGGTCGACATTGCAGGGATCGACCTCGCGCAGAGCCGCGAGATAGAGCGAGACGTAGTCTCCGAACATCACAGCGTAGATGTTCTT
Organism: archaeon; assembly: GCA_024399175.1. Taxonomy (GTDB): domain Archaea; phylum Thermoplasmatota; class Thermoplasmata; order Methanomassiliicoccales; family Methanomethylophilaceae; genus Methanomethylophilus. The sequence continues at coordinate 193 of JAKSHU010000073.1, read as the reverse complement.
CTCGAGGACGGAGTCTCCCTTGACCTTGAAGACGTCAAGACCGACATCACGGCTGGCGAGAAGACCCTTGGTCGCCTTGATGATCTTCGCGATCTCCTCGTAGTCGTCATCGACGATGAGGACCGGGTGGACGAGGTACTTGTGGTCGTCATCATACCATCCGACGATCTCGTTGTGGTTGAGCTCGGGAAGC
>JAKSHU010000072.1 GCA_024399175.1 archaeon | reverse complement strand
TTCCGCAAGGGGCGTCTCATGGTGTAAATATGAACTTCCTACCCGTATCAAACCCTGAAGAACCCTTTTTTTTCTAATCATCATTGTCGTCCTGGATTTTCGGGGACACCCTTTTATCCATAGACCCAGATACGGACATCGGGCAAGAGTAGCCGTAAGTCCTCTCCTACTTGCAAGAACAGCTTAGAGGCTCGATTCGACAAATTTAACACTCAGGGTGGCCGGCGTCAGATCCTTAATCTGCTCTTCCCAACCTTCTCAAAAAATCCGACACATCGCACATCTCTTCCCCATATGGAGAAATGTGTAAGACAAAAGTAAAGAAATGGAGGCCAAGGCCTCCGGTTTTGGACTCAGAACTTGAAGGTGGTCCAGCAGCGGGGACAGAGGTGAAGGTTAACCTCTCCACACTTGGGACATTTCTCTGCGTCGATGTTGTACTGTTTGTAGCAGGTACGGCAGACAACATAGTGGATGTTCAGGGTGCAGTTTGCACAAAGGGCTGTTGCGGCCATTTTATTTCCTCTGGAACGTGAATGTGAACCAACGATAAAAGTATCGCGGTGTTCAGCTGGACAACACCTCTATCAACCGGAACAAATACCGTTTCATCTCCGTCAAGGTGCGCAGATCCATGCACTCGTCCGGCGTGTGCGCACCCAGGATCGTGGGGCCGATTGAGATCGCCTCCATCCCGGGATGCTTGCTCTTGATGGTGCTGGATTCCAGACCGCCGTGGGTGACGACGATCCTCGGCTCCCTTCCGAAACATTCCCGGTACACACGGGAGGCTGTCGCTACCAGACCGGAGTCCTGGGACTCCTTCCACGCGGGAAACACCTCCGGAACGGGCACGACCGCACCGGCCCTCTCGAACAGCGCCCTGATGCCGTCCACGAGCGATAGCAGCCTGCCATAGTCGGAGCTGCGGGGCTTGATAACGACGTTGCAGTCCCCCTCCACGACACCGATGTTAGAGGAGGTCATCACACCGTACTCGTCGAACTCCATCGCCCCGTTGGGACAGGTGCACAGCGCCTCGAGGAAGTCGGAGGTATCCTGTGCCGACCATGCATCCTGGCAGGTCCCCTGCCTCAGGGACACGACGAGACCGGGCTCGTCGACCAGCGAAAGGTACTCGGAGGTGTACGCATCGAAGATACCGTCCACATCCGTCCTCGAGGGCACGGTGAACGTGACCGAGGCGGTCATGGGAATCACGTTGGATGCCGAGCCGCCCCTGATCTCGGAAATGCGTGCGCCCTTCATCCTTCTCAGGAGATCGGCGACCATCAGTATGGCATTCCCTCTCCTCTTGTCGATCTCCATCGCGGAATGACCTCCGCGCAGACCCTCGACCTCCACGCTGTAGGCCACGTCGGGATCCTCGGAACGGGGGTATGAGAAGCTCGCGACGATGTCTGTGGAACCGGCGCTGCCGATGGTGATCTCGTTCACGTCCTCGCTGTCGAGATTCACCAGCACCCGTCCCCTGAGCCAGCCGGACCTCATCCTGCCGGCACCCACAAGCCCTATCTCCTCGTCCACGGTGAACAGACACTCCAAATCCGCTCCCTCGAGCGAGGGGTCCGAGAGGGCGCACATCATCAGTGCCAGACGTCCTCCGTCATCCCCGCCGAGAGTGGTGTTGCGGGCGTGGATCCATCCATTCTCCACATATGTCTCGAGGGGAAGGTTGACGAAGTCGAAGCTGTGATCGGAGGTCGTGGTGGCCACGATGTCCATGTGTCCCTGGAGGACGATGGTCCTTCCGGTCCCCCTCCTGCGGACCAGGACGTTCCCGGCCTCGTCAACCTCGTGCTCCAGACCGTGCGCGTCCGCGAACCCGAGAAGGTACTCGCGTATCCGATCCATGTGTCTCGAGGGACGGGGGACTCTGGTGAGCTCCTCGAAGAACCTCAGTTCGTCCGTTCCCTCATACTCCGTCTTCCAGGACATTTCATCACTGGGATGAGGATAGTCAAACATCGTCAAATACCCGACGGAGCATAGGGTCGGGCATGGACAATGCGGAGTTCGAGAAACAGCTCATGGAATGCAGGGACACCCTGGCAAGACTCGCGGAGGAATCCAGGAAGGTCTCCGAGAGGCTCTGCGCACTCATCGAGGAGCACGACGGGGACAAGGGCGAATGGTACTGGAGCTGCCGCACGATGAACACCGACATCGAGGACGTCCTCCAGGACACCGAGAGGAGGATCAGGAGGTTCCAGTCCGGAGACCTCCGCGAACTCCCCCAGGTGCTCATCCTCGCGCTGGAATGCTGCGAGCGCCTCCAGGACACCGCCGAACTCTGCCGTGCCGGAAGGGAGGATGAGAGACGCGACCTCAAGGGACAGATCTCCTCCAACCTCGGATATCTGGCACATCATCTCGACTCCATGGAGGAGGACGAGTACATCGAGGAGGACCTGCCTGTCTTCAGGGAGATCCGCGAGATGTCCGGGAAAGCCATCGCGGACCAGGCCGACATCGGGGAGCTCAAGGAGTTCATCTGCTCCTCTCTGGATCCCGTGCACGACTTCCTGAAGGAGCTGCGCGAGAAGGCTTTCTGGGAAGATGAGTGAAAAGTTGCCTCCTACTACCGACGGTAGTACGTCACGTGATCAGGGCAGGCCAGAGGCAAAACCTGTTGATATGACATCGATCAGGTGACATATCAACAAAAATGCGAACATGTTCGAAGAGTGTTTGCAGAAGTCGTTTGCCGTCGCACTCAGATCATGGAGAGGATGATGGCGACGATGTCGATGGCGAGGATCGCACCGACCAGCGAGATGACCTTGAGATTGTTTTCCATCGACAGGGACAAGGCCCCCAACCGATATAATCCTGCCCCTCGGCAACCTTATTAGTGTCCACCCCGTCACACGTCCGAGCAACATGGCAGACATCGCATTGATCCGCATCACCGAGTACGAGGGAGGCAGCGTGAACACCATCGCGGACGCCTTCTCCAGCAGGGCAAAGGAGAACGGGCACTCCGTCATCGAGGTGGAGACCCAGTTCAGCAAGAGCTGTCACTGCGGAGGCCACTGCTGCCAGCGTGGCGGAGAGGGATGCGGCGATGATGACTGCGTGTGCACCTTCGCCAGATCCGTCCCGGGATGCGATGTCGTGGTCCTCGCCTTCGCCGTGGACATGGGTTTCACCCCCACGGCCCTGAACCGCATTCTTCACAAGGTGACGTTCAACTGCGAACGTGCCGAGCCGGGATCCGAGAAGAGGATCCTCGTCCTGGCCACCTCCGACAGTTTCAACGAGCTCGTCTTCAACGATGCGCTGTCGGTCATCAGGATGGAATGCAACCTGAAGAACTGGACCTATGCCGGAGAGCTTCTCATCCCCGGTCTGCCCGATGCCTGCCTGGGAGCGGACCCCGTAAGCTGCAGGCAGTCCGCGAGACTGGCGGACAGAGTCTGAACCCGGACGTCCCGGCCCTGACACCCTTCTCAGATGTCCAGCTGGTCGATGGAGTATTCCTTCATTCCATCGTCCTCGTTTCCGTACAGGACCACGTGCATGCATCCGGGATCCATTATCCTCTGTGCCAGTGCCTGCACTGACTCCACAGTGACCTCCTCATAGGCGGCCACACGCTCCTCCAGGGTCTGGACGGTCTCGAACCTCCTGTAGATCCCAAGGATGGAGTCGAGTCTCGCCGCGGTGCCCTCGTAGTCCGACTGGAGACCGACCTGGATCTTGGCTCTGACATTGTTCAGCTCCTTGGCGGTGACCCCGTTGACTTTCACATCATGCATGACCTCCGCGAGCGCACCCATGGCCTCTCTGACATTCTTTCCCGTGGTGGTGAATCCGGGACAGAACGTGCTGCATCCCAGATAGGGATAGATGATACTGGATGGAGCGTAGATCAGCGCCCTCCTGTCCCTGAGCTCCTTCACGATGCGGGAGGACAGCCCGTCCGCAAGGATGTCCGCGAGCACGATGAACGACGCGTACTCATCCGGGGAGATCACCGTCGGATAGCATATCGCACCGTAGCAGGTCTTTCCCCCGCTGGCCTCCTCATAGAGGTAGTCGCCCTTGTTGAAGGGGGTGACGGGGACGGAGGAACGGGTTCCGGAGGGAAGCGCCCCCAGAGTGTCCTGGGTCTTGTCAAGGACCATGTCCAGGTCCACGTTTCCGGACGCGAAGACGGCCATGTTCTCACGGATGAACATGTCCTGGTGGAATCCCCTGAGGACCTCGGAGTCTATGCCCCTCACGGACTCCTCGTCCCCGATGACCTTGTGTCCGATGGAGGATCCCCTCCAGATGTGGGTGCCGATCATCCCGAAGAAATGCGAACGGGGATCGTTGTCCCTCATCGCCATCTCCTGCAGGATGACCTCCTTCTCCGGGACCAGCTCGGACTCCAGGAGGGAGGGGTTGCACACCATGTCCGTCAGGACGTCGAGCATCTCCTCCGAGCCTCTGGACTGCCCGTCGATCTGGTAGACGATCCAGTCGTTCCCCGTGTAGGCGTTGAAGGCCCCGCCATAGGAATCCATGGTGTCCTGGATTTCGTCCTTGGTGCGGGTGGTGGTCCCCTTGAAGCTCATGTGCTCCATCACGTGGGAGATTCCGTCGACTGACTCGTATCTGGATCCGGCCTTGACCGCGATCCTGTAGGAGGTCAGGTCCGCGTCGCCCCTGCTGTGGAACACAGGCACGCCCGAGGACGTCCTTTCGGAGATGAGATTGTCCTTCATGGGAACGCTCATGCAGTCTGCGTATAACTCACTTGGTGATTCCCCAGAGTCCCTGCATGATCCGATCGCATCCGGGGGAGAATCTATCTATCCACCGCACCATGTGCAGGCATGGACTACTCCTCCGAGGAAATCGAATCACTCTATGAGGCCGCGATGGAACATTTCGAGAACGAGGAATACGAACAGGCCCTCCCGCTCCTGGTCAACTGCGCCTCAAAGAACCACGCGGAGTCCCAGCTCCAGCTGGGAATCATGTACAGCGTCGGATACGGTGTGACCGTCTCCCTGAAGGATGCCGCAGGACAGTTCAGGGCTGCGGCCGAGCAGGGGTGCACCGAGGCCCAGGGATATCTCGGAAGGGCATATCTCTATGGAGAAGGGGTCGAACAGTCGAACAGGAAGGCAGTCAAATGGCTCACGATGGCCGCCGAGAGCAACGATGCGGGAGCATTGAACTGTCTGGCCTACATGTACCACGAGGGAATGGGATGCGATGTGTCGATGGAGAAGGCACTGGAACTGTATCTCAGGGCCGTCGACGAGGGGGATCCGGACGCCGCCTACAACGCAGGCTCGATGTATCTGAAGGGAGAGGGCTGCGAGGCATCCGAGGAGAAGGCAACGGAGATGTTCCGCCTGGCCGCGGAGAACGAGGACCCGCAGGCGATGATCGAGCTGGGCCTCATCGTCGGAGGCAACGAGGCACTGGAACTGTTCAGGAAGGCCTGGGACCTCGGCGAACCCGACGGACTCTACCACTATGCCATCATCCACAACGACCCCAGGGACATGCTGTGGGAAGCCGCCGAGGCGGGAAGCACCAAGGCCCTGAACGCCCTGGCGGGAATGGTGGAGTCCGGAGAGTTCCCCAGGCTGGACGCGATATACCAGGTGCTCCTCAGGAAATGTCCCGAGGAGCAGGAGTCCTACGAGGAGTTCCTGAGGATCATCGGAAGGGAGTGAGATGCCCGGGGAGGACATCGTCGACATCTACACCGCCGACCGCAGACCCACGGGACGCACCTGCGTCAGATACAGTCCGATGGGTCCGGGGGAACACAGACAGGTCATCCACATCTGCATCTTCGATCATGATGGAAGGATGCTGATACAGCACCGCGTCAAGACCAAGAGCACGTTTCCGGGATTCTGGGACGTCAGCGTGGGAGGCGGAGTGGACTCCGGGGAGACGCCCCAGCAGGCCGCCACCAGGGAACTCAGGGAGGAACTGGGACTGGACCACGTGTTCGACAGGGCACCGGCGGTGTCACTTGACACGGAGAAGGTGTTCGACGACTTCTTCGTGATCAGGATGGACCTAGACCCGAAGGATTTAGCCATACAGGAGAGCGAGCTCGATGACGTGGCGTGGGCCACCCGGGACGAGATCGAGGACATGGTGCGGGAGGGAACCTTCATCCCGTATCACCCGGGACTTCTCGACTACCTGTTCCACGTGGGATCGGTCGGAACCACCGAGTATCGGACCTGAATCGGACGCCGATGTCCGAGATCCATCATCTGTTCAGTTGCAGCAGCAACAGCAGGATCCACCACGACCCTCATCGTCGTCATCCTGCTCGCAATCGAACTTCCCGTAATGGACATTCCTGTCTCCCCTGACCGTGAACGCCCTGGAGTAACGGGTCTCCTGGATCATCGCACAGGTGTTTCCGCACACGGCCTTGGGCTTGTTGGTGTGGAACCTGTGCTCGGCATCCAGGTCATAGTAGTCGGGATGATTGGGGATGTTTCCCCTATAGATGACCACCTGACCGTAGTTCTCGCAGCAGTCCTCCAGGTCGTCCAGCTTGAACGCCCTCACGGTGCAGGAATAGAACTCAGTGTCACCGAGCAGCATCCTGATCTCCGGATTGTCGACTCTGACCTCGTCCGCGGACATGTATCTGAGATCGGCGAATCCGACCCTGTTCATGAGCCTGCGGAAGTCCTCGACATACATCGCGCCTCCGAGACATTCCCCGCGAAGGACAGGGTTCGCATAGATCTCCGCGGAGACGCGACGGTCGGCGAACACATCCGAGAAATAGAGCTCCCCGCCCTTCTTCAGGACGCGGTGGATCTCCGAGAACACCTTCTCCTTCTCGGGGGAGAGGTTGATCACGCAGTTGGAGATTACCACGTCGATGGACTCGTCCTCGATCCCGATGGTGCGGAGGTCCTCGATGAATCCCTGCCTGAACTCCACGTTGGAACGGGCATATCCGAACCTCTCCCTCTGGGATTCCCTGTGCCTTTCAGCAATCTCGATCTGTTCGGCGGTCATGTCGACACCGATGACTCTGCCGGTCTCACCGACGAGCTTTGACGCTATGTACACGTCCCTGCCGGTTCCGCTTCCGAGGTCCAGAACGGTCATCCCCTCGAGAAGCGGGGGTATCGGCGAACCGCATCCGTAGAAGCGGTCGAGAATCTCGTCATCGATGAGTGCCAGTATGTCCCTGACCTCCCTGCTGGGAGCGCCACAGCAGCAACAGTTCGTCTTCAGGTCGCTGCTGCCCTTCAGCTCGTGACCATAGTATTCACGGACGTCCTGCCTCACCTGGTCATTTCCGGGGATTCCATCGTTCTGCATGGGAATGCATATTCGCAAGGATATATGAGTCTGATCACGGACCGTTTGATATATTGCTGGAACATTCCGTCCCTCATGCAGATCCTCGAGCTGATGAAGGAACGCCACTCCGTGAGAAAGTACAAGCCCGTCCCCCTCCCGGAGGACGTGGTCGATGTCCTGGAGAGAAGGATCGGGGAGATCAACTCCGAATCGGGCCTTGATGTCAGACTGGTCCTGGATGATCCGAAATCCTTCTCTGTCCTCGGAACGAGACTCACAGGCTTCTCCAATGTTCCAGCGTATATCGCCATGGTGGGCAGTGAATCCGAGGACCTGAACGAGAAGGTCGGATACCATGGGGAGCAGCTGGTCATCCTGGCACAGTCTCTGGGACTCAACTCCTGCTGGGCCGCGATGTGCTCCAAGAGACATGTGAGCCAGCATCTCGGAGAGGGGCAGAGGATGGTCATCGGCATCGCCATAGGCTATGGGGCGGAACAGGGAAGACCCCACAGGAACAAGCCCATCGAGAAACTGGCAGACATGGACGGGGCCCCGGAATGGTTCCGGAGAGGGATGGACTGTGTCCTGCTCGCCCCGTCGGGACTCAACAGACAGCCGTTCCATTTCTCCCTGAAGGAGGGAAAGGTCCTGGCGACCTGCAAAGGCGAGGGCATGGCCAGGATCGACCTGGGTATTGCCAGATATCACTTCGAAATCGGAGCGGGAAGAGAGAATTTCATCTGGGATTCGGAACGAACCTGAGGTCCCCGATCGAAGTTGATGTCCCGGGAGAGTCTCCGAAACAATGGACTGCATGGGCGATACGCTCGCAGCATCCCTCGTCCCAGCCTATACCTTGGTCAGGTCTTCCTCAGGGACCATGGGCTTTGATCTCATCCCTAGCCATACAGTCTCTGAAAGTGCTGTCACCGAGGTCAGAACGCGTGACCACCTCCACATCCCTTCCAAGGGAATAGGCCAAGGTGTCAATGAAACCTGAGTTTGACAAATATGGCAAACCACACCTCACGATGTGTTGGTACGTCGC
>JAKSHU010000071.1 GCA_024399175.1 archaeon | reverse complement strand
ATGGGAGGCGTCGGCATCGCGTCCTGCGAGGCCTGGAACCCCGAGGAGAAAAAGCTCACCGCCCACAACGTCACCGAGCTCCTCGCCGAGGACACGAAAGCCATCGTCATCAGGACCCTCGAGCACACCGACGGAGAGACCCTCTTCACCATCGAGGGATTCCACATGACCATCATCGGCTCCCCCGAGGTCCACGACATCACCGACCTGGACTTCACCATCAGCATCTCCTTCAGGACCCTCAAGGCCGACATGGGACAGGCGAAGATCGAGATCCAGTCCGGCGAGTCCGACAGCGTCGTTTACGTCTCCGCGAAGTACGACAACGAGGCAGGTGCCCTGAAGAGCACCATCGTCCTCAACAACCTCGGAGGAACCGTCGACTTCAACATCGCCCAGGACGGTAACGATCTCGCAGTCCACGTCGAGAACACCATGGCCATGGCCCTCATCACCTCTTCCGACATGGAGGACTTCCAGATCGAGATCGGCACCATGGTCGACCTCATCAGCATCGACGCCGAGACCGAGAACGGCGAGATCCACCACGTCGCGAAGAACTTCCTCATCGACGGCAAGACCGCAATCAGCACCTCCCAGATCTCCGGAGGAATCGCCGCCGTGCTCATGGACCTCATCGCAGAGTTCGAAGGAGAGGTCAGCCTCGGAGAGCTCAAGCTCGCCTACGGAGAGACCACCATCTTCTTCAACGGTCTCAGGATCGATGCCGCGGGACTCAACGCGGTCGCCGAGACCTTCAGCGCCACCAACGTCAACGTCGACGGAGTCAGTTACGACAGCGTCGTCGCATTCGACGGCGAGAAGCTCCCCGCCGCACTCAGCGGAGTCTTCGCCGTCACCCCCTTCAGCTACGAGGCGGGACTCATCGGCGGAAGCGCCCCCGCAGGCCTCATCACCCTCCACGTCGAGACCGGCAGGACCACCTTCAACGGTGAGACCGTCGCATACCCCAACGGAACCGGACTCCTCGTCGAGAAGCCTGTCGTCTTCCACGGAGTCGCAGACCTTGCAGTCAAGGCCGGAGACGTCGTCGCACTCATCGGCACCGGAACCATCACCCTCGCCACCGACGCGAAGGATGTCACCAACGGTGACGTCATCGACATCTCCTCCGGAGACGTCGTCATCTCCGACGAGAACCTCGCAGCCATGCCCGGAAACGATGTCGTCCTCAAGAACGACAAGGTGTCCATCACCATCCCCAAGTCCGCCATGTCCAAGATGATCGACGGAAGGGCAGTCAGCCTCAGCGCCGATGTCAGCATCGGAGTCACCGCCTACGACGTCCTCTCCAAGCTCAGCGACGCGGACAAGCAGAAGGTCCAGGGCGCAGTCGTCATCGACATCGACGCATCCACCGCGGCAGTCACCGATGACCTCGGAAACATCTACCTGGTCATCCCCGTAGACCTCCAGCAGCTCGGAATGAAGAAGTCCGCCATCAGCGCATACTACAACAACAACGGTGTGCTCGAGAAGGTCAGGGCAATCTACTACGAGGAGAACGGCCAGGGCTACGTCAAGGTCGGAACCACCCACTTCTCCGAATACATCGTCTGTGAGGAGCTCGAGCTCGGACAGAAGGACAACTCCATCGTCCACATCCTCATGACCCTCATCGTGGTCGTCATCGCCATCGCCGCTATCCTTGTCATCAGGGAGAACAGCAGGGCGAAGGCCTGAACGGTCTGAGAAACATCTTGGCCAAAACCACTTACCCCGGCTCCCGGGCCGGGGATTGTTTTTAAAATAATGAAAAAAATCAGTGTCTTCCGTAGATGGAGGACAGATGCTGGAGGGCGGGCTCGTATCCCTGCTCGGACGCCTTGTAGAGCCACTTGCCGGCCTCGGTCATGTCCTGCTCCACCCCGATCCCGTTCTGGTAGAGAAGTGCCAGGTTGAACTGCGCGTCGGGGAGACCCTTCTCCGCGGCGGCCCTGAACCATCTCGCGGCCTCGGCCATCGACTGCTTCACACCGGATCCGGTGCCGTACAGGGTGCCGAGGTTGTTCATCGCGTTCACGTTGCCGGCCTCGGCGGCCTTCAGACACCACTCGAAGGCGGAACTCTCGGAGACGGGGACGTTGTCTCCGTTGTGGTAGAAGGAGGCGACCATGAACATCGCATCGGGATTGCCGGCGAGGGCGCTCTCGTAGACGGTCTTCTGTGCGTTGTCGAGGGTATCGGGGATGTCTGACATCGTCCCCCGATGGGGTCAGGGATATATGAGTGGGATGCATTCATCCGACCATGACCGAGACGTCGACACTCACCATCCTGCTCAATCCCCCGAAAGGCTTCCGCGGAAGAATCCACTTCATGATCGGGATCAACGACGAGATGATCGGAGAGGGATATGCCAACGAGACCATCCAGGTCACCGTTCCCGCCGGCGTCAACGAGGTGTCCGTCCTTGTCAGGAACGAGGGAACCAACTCAATGCAGGGATCCACGGTGCTCGATGCATCCCGGGACCTCTCCCTGAAGATAAAGTATGGGCTCTTCAGCAAGAAGGCGGAGCTGGTCCTCAACTGAGGACTCTCCCACCGAACAGACTAATAGTCCGTCCGCCATATCAGGTGCGATAGCTTGAAGCACGGGTTGAAGCTCACCAACTGGAACATAATAGGCGTCCTGTCCATCATGATGATGATAGGTCTCGCCTTCTATGCCAGCTACGAGCTCGGAATCGCCCAGGACCGCGGCCTGCCCTACACCTCCGTCGTCAACCTGACGATGGACGTCGTCGGCATGGCCATCTGCGTGATCCTCTTCGCCACCACCCTCTTCGATCAGAGGATCAGTCTCAGCACCATCTTCTTCATGTCGATCATCGTCCTCGAGTGCCTGCTCCTGATGTGGGACTTCGAGGCCTGGATCATCGACGGGATCCCCGAGAAGGCGACCTTCAACAAGATCGTCAACTACTACGTCTACGGGTTCATCGGATTCGTGATGATCGGCTTCTGGCTGTACCTCAAGCAGCTGCTCGACATCAAGACCCAGACGCTGAGGTACATCGACCTCGCGTACTACATCATCTTCGCAGCATACATCCTCCTGCTGATGTCGAACGTCGTCACGCATGACATCTTCACTGTGGACCCGGACACCGGCAGATACCACAGAGGCGACGGATACGTCCTCACCCTCATCTCCCCCGCGCTGATGATCATCCTCAACGCATTCGTCACCTTCAGGTACGTCCGCGGATGGAGGAAGAAGGTCCCCCTGTATGCCTACACCGCACTGCCCATGATGGCCAGCATCCTGCAGTCGATGTTCTTCGGTATCGGCATCCTCTACATCTCCATCCTGTTCTCCCTCGTGCTCATCTACAGCAACTTCTACGTCGAGAGGGGAAAGGAGATCGTGAAGAAGGACACCATGATCTTCGAGCAGAGGATCGCCATCGTCCTGTCCCAGATACAGCCGGAGTTCCTCGACAAGGCATTGAACAACATCGCGGGAATGGAGGGCAATCCTCCCGAGACCAGGGAGGCCCTCATCGAGTTCGCCAGCTACATGAAGAGCAACCTGGACTCCTTCGGACAGACGGAGGCCATCCCCTTCTCCAAGGAGATGGACCATGTCAGGACCTATCTCGACCTGGAGAAGCTCCGCTTCAAGGAGAGACTCACCGTCGAGCTCGACGTCCGCGACACCGACTTCCAGATCCCCGCGCTCACCCTGCAGATGCTGGTGGAGAACGCCATCAAGCACGGCATCACCACCAAGGAGTCCGGAGGAACCGTTTCAGTTAAAACCGAGGAGACCGATACGGACCACGTCATCACTGTCCTGGATGACGGTGTCGGTTTCGACATCAACCAGGCCCCCAGGGACGAGGGCAGGAGCCACATCGGCCTCACCAACGTCCGGTCCCGTCTCGCGGAGATGGTCGGAGGACGCCTGGAGATCGAGAGCGAGATCGGCAGGGGAACCAGGGCGAGGGTCGTCATACCCAAGAATAATAAAATCAACGAGTGAGAAAAATGAAGATACTTGCAGTAGACGATGAGAAGGATGCATTGGAAGTCATCATGGGCGCCATCAACGCCGTCCAGCCTGACGCGGAGGTCAAGGGATTCAACTCACCCACCGAGGCCCTCGCATTCGCCGAGACCAACCCCCCGGACATCGCGTTCCTCGACGTGCGCATGCCCGGAATGAGCGGACTGGAGCTCGCCAAGCAGCTCAAGGCGATCAACGTAAAGATCAACGTCATCTTCGCGACCGGATTCTCCGAGTTCGCCTCCGATGCATTCTCCCTCCACGCGAGCGGATACCTCACCAAGCCCATCTCCTCCAGAGATGGCAAGAGGGAGCTCGAGAACCTCCGCAACCCCGTGGAGACCCCCAAGAACAGGGTCTACATCCACACCTTCGGAAACTTCGAGCTGTTCGTGGACGGCAACACCATCCACTTCTCCAGGAAGCCCGCCAAGGAGCTTCTCGCCTACCTCGTGGACCGCAAGGGAGCCGCCGTCACCAGGAGGGAACTCTGCAGCGTCCTCCTCCAGGACGAGGCCTTCACCAGGAAGTCCCAGGATTACCTCACCAAGATCGTCAAGGAGCTCCAGAAGTCCCTCGAGGAGGTCAACGCGGCGGACATCGTCAACCTCGACAGGAGCGAGTACTCCGTCATCCCCGCCAACTTCGGATGCGACGCCTACGACTACCTGAACGGTGTCCCCGACGCATTCAACAACTTCTACGGAGAGTACATGTCGCAGTACGCCTGGGCAGAGAAATCCATCCAGCAGTTCTACAGGTGAGTGCACCTATCCCGGCCATGTGCCGGGAAACTCACCTGGGCCTTTCCTCGAAGGTCATCTGCGTGTGGACGGGGGTCGAGAGATCAGTCTTGCGGTTCACGATGGCCACCACCTTGCGGATCTGCTCCATCGAGAATCCGCTTCCGTCCTCCTTCATTATGCTTCTGCGCAGCTGATCGTTTCCCGGTCTGCGTGCGATCTTCATCACATGGTTGCAGCGGTCCGCGTCAGTCTTGAGGGCACGGTACTGGCGGTCGGCCACCAGTATCTCCGAGAGCCTCTCGTGACGGGGATCCTCCTTCCTGGGGGCCATTCCGATGTTATCCTTCAGCTTCTGCCTGCGCGCCTCCGCGAATCCCGCGACCCTCTCCTCGGGCGTGAGCCTGCGGAGGGTGTCGAGTTCCTCGTTCACCAGATGCACTCCGAAGGCCTTTCCCTGATAGAGCGTGTATATGCGCATCTCCACGGGCCGGTCGAGGTCCAGTGCGTTGATGTCACGGTTGAAGATGTGCGAGTCGAGCTGCACCCCTCCCAGGATGGGCAGGGGAAGGTCCCCGTAGTGCTCCTCGCGGATGAGGATGCGTCCGAGGTCCAGAGGCATGCGTTCGATGAAGACGTGCGAGCCCCCGGCCTCGCGCGAGAATGATGCGATGGCTCCCAGGTCCCCGCCCTCCAGGACGAGCACCTCTGTGGGGACGTCCGAGGTGACGTTGTGCACACTGAGTCCGGAGAAGGCCTCCCGCAGGATCTCCTCTGTGGGGATGGGGGCCATCAGCGCCTCTGGAGCAGGTGATGTCTGCCCGAGCCGGACTTAGGTATGATTACAGTGGCCACGGTCCCGTTCTCGGGACTGCTGGTGATGTCGATGGTACCTCCGACCATGTCCTTGACACGCATGTAGATGCTTGAAAGGCCGAGACGGGCCTCGTTCCTGTCCAGGACGTACTTCGAGATGTCGAAGCCCGCCCCGTCGTCGATGACCATCACGTTATGGGAGGTCTCGGTCTCCTCCGTGCGGATGATGATGTGTCCGTCGGCCCTCCCCTTGAAACCGTGCTGGAGGCTGTTCTCCACCAGCACCTGCAGGGTCTGCGCGGGAATCAGGAACTCGCGGTCACGGATCTCCAGGGTGTATTCGAGCCCCTTCATCTCCAGCTTGTTGAGGAGGAGATAGGTCTCCACGTGCTCCACCTCCTTCATGATGGGGATGGCGCTCCTCAGGCTCAGAGTGTCGAGGTTTCCGCGCATGAACTTGGCGAAATCCACGATCGCATCCCTGGTCGCCATGGGGGTTCCCTTGATGTTCATGATGGAAGTGAGGGAGTTGTAGAGGAAGTGGGGCCTGATCTGGGACACGAGCACCTCCGCCCTCTGCTGCACGAGCTCCGCATCCTTCTTCATGAGGTCCTCGCTGCGACGCACGTAGAAATTCCCGAAGACGATCAGCAGGGAGAACAGGATGAAGATGTTCAGCAGGTTGAGGTCGGGTGCGAAGAGGTTGAGCACGCCTCCCAGAAAAGGCAGGAGGATGTAGCTCGACAGCGCGAGCTTCTTGCGGATGTCCGGAACGAGCCTGTACACGGGATACAGGCAGAGGACCATCAGGATGAAGGGAACCAGATACAGGATGATGTTCAGGTCCGTGACCTGGAAGTGGGCATAGGAGTCGACATAGTAGAAGACGCCGGTGAACTGATTGACGACCAGCAGGGCCATGCTCAGGACGAATATGATGAAGAACAGTCTCTCCGTGCGGTCGACGAGCCTCGAGCGCACGTTGAGGACGAAGGTCAGATACAGCCAGAACTCGAGGGTGGCCAGGATGTTGAGGGCGTGGACGGAGAAGTTGCAGAACTCGATGATGAGCATGTAGTCGGTCCTTCCGTCGAGGAACGTTCCCACCAGGTCGAGGAAGAGGACCAGGCTGTTGGTGATGATGAGGGCCGTGAAATAGACGACACCGTTGTCATCCTTGTCGTCGAGCAGGAGCGAGATGATGAGGATGATTCCCGTTCCCAGACCCATAAGCCCGATGGACATGGATACTATGCTCCCGTACCTGACACCGTGGTCAATGCCCTCGGTCAGCGCGAGACATCCTACGACCATCGCCATGACCATCAGGGCGAGTGCGATTGTGCCAGATATCTTCCAACGGGGTAGTCCGAACATGCTATCACGTGTCCACGGGGGATTTGCGAGGATGCAACCATCTCTGCCTATAAGAACCTCCGCAGGTCAGCCATCAAATTGCTTACACAAATTGGATTAATTTGGATAAAGTGTAACTTATATAACACGAATCAATCCACGACGCATGGCAGATTTCATAAGAGCCAGGACGGAGGACCAGTTCAGGATCAGACGCGACATGATACTGGCAGCCTGCGAGGAGATCTACTTTTCCGGAGGATATGTGGCGGTGACGTTCAACACCGTGTCCGCAAAGACCTCCTTCACCCGCCCGGCACTCTACAACTACTACAAGAACCGTGACGAGATGCTTCTCGACCTCGTCAGAAAACTGTACTCCGAATGGAGGGATGGACTCTTCAAGCTCATCGAAGAGAATGAAAACGTCGACCGCGAGGGTTACTGCACACTGCTCAGTGACTACGCGTCCGAGAACGACGGCATCTTCAAGCTCTTCACAGATATGCACCTGATTGAGGAAAACTGCGAGCTCGACCACCTCGTCGAGGCCAAGAAGGACACCGACGAGTTCCTCACACGCATCACCGAGTTCACCAGGAGGACCTTCCCGAAGGCGTCCGACGAGCAGATCGCGGACTATCTCAACAACGCCATCCTCATCTTCTCCGCGATCTATCCATTCACCCACAGGTCCCAGAGGGTAGTGGACTCCAACCACGCCACAATCCCCGAGGTCAGCTCCGTCAACATGAGGGAGATGCTGTACAGGGTCCTGATGAACGCCACCGCCGGACTGGAATGATCCATCCTGCGGCCATCCCCTGCCGATAGTGTCAAATTTCACGATCCGATACAGGGATGATTCACACTTGAGCCGCAGGAAATCCGTCAAGAAACCGGCCGGTCCGAACAAGATCTCGGACCAGATTCTGTCACAGGACTACTGGGAGGGTTTCTACGCCCTCTCCGACCACGGCATCGTCAGGGTGGAGGACGCCGACGGAACGAACGCCTCCTATGAAGTGTACGCCCTCTCGACCGGAGAGTCCGTCTCCACCGGCACGTTCCCGTTCACCGAGACCACCACGTTCGGCGAGCTCGCCGGACACATCGCGAAGGAGACCGGGAGGAACGTCACCCTCAGGATCTCCGATGCCGCGATGAACCCCGACAGGCACGAGGAGATCCGCAGGATCCTGGAGACCGGCGACCGCTTCCAGCTCGCCAGGGTGCAGAACCTCATCAGACGCATAAGGTCAAGGGGCATCTGCCTCCTCGGAGGAAGGATGGGCGGCAGACTCATCGAGGACGGGGAGTATGAAGGATTCTACCTCCTGGAGGATGGAGGAGTGCTCTACTGCAGGGAGGCACGCGAATGGGACGAGACCAGCATGCCCGGCGTCGTCGACGGTGCCGTGTCCTATTTCATCCTGCGCCCGGAGAGGTTCGACCTGGGTGCTGCGAGGGAG
>JAKSHU010000070.1 GCA_024399175.1 archaeon | reverse complement strand
TTCGCAGTCGGAGCCGCCCAGTACAAGCCCGTCGAGTACAACTACGGATCTGATGCAAAGGTCAAGACCTACGTCGAGCTCGAGAAGGAGATCGCCGCCGGAAAGTTCACTGGAAAGAACGTCGTCTTCATCCAGTGTGTCGGTTCCAGGAACGAGAACGTCAACTACTGTTCCCGTGTCTGCTGTGTCGGTTCCATCCGTCAGGCAATCCAGATCAAGATGGCTGACCCCACCGCAAACGTCACCATCATCCACAAGGACATCAGGACCTACGGATTCCGCGAGGACCTCTACTACGACGCATGCAAGCTCGGTGTCAGGTTCCTCAGGCGCTGCAACGACTCCGAACTCCCCGCATACGATGGCAACTTCGTGAAGGCATACGACACCACTCTCGGTGAGGAAGTCAGCGTCCCCGTTGACACCCTTGCACTCGCAGTCGGTATCGCACCCATGCGCGAGGAGAAAGAGAACCTTGCAAAGATGGTCAAGGTCCCCATTTCCAAGGACGGATTCTACTTCGAGGCTCACCAGAAGCTCAGGCCCGTCGACTTCGCAACCGAGGGAGTCTTCGTTGCAGGTACCGCACACTGGCCCAAGTTCATGGACGAGTGTATCGCACAGGGATCTGGTGCAGCAGCAAGGATGCTCACCATCATCACCAAGGACTGCCTCCTCTCTGAGGGTATCACCGCCTCTGTCGCCAACCCCACCTCCTGTAACGGATGTGGAACCTGTGTCGGATGCTGTGACTACAACGCAATCAGCATCGTCATCGGTGCAGATGGAAACCCCATCTCCTCCGTCAACCCTGGACTTTGTAAGGGATGCGGATGCTGTGTCGCTTCCTGCCCCTCTGGAGCAATGGAGCAGCGCGGATTCCAGAACAAACAGATCGTTGCAGAGATCGATGCTCTGCTCGATGCCGTAAAGGAGTGATTTACATGGCAGACAACTTTGAGCCCCTCATCGTTACCTTCTGCTGCAACTGGTGTTCCTACGCCGGTGCAGACAACGCTGGAGTCGGAAGGCGTCAGATGCCTCCCAACTTCCGTATCATCAGGACCATGTGTTCCGCAAGGATCGACCCCGAGTTCGTTCTCAGGGCACTTTCCAAGGGAGCAGATGGAGTTATGGTTCTCGGATGCCACCCTGCAGACTGCCACTACATTGGTGGAAACTACAGGGCAAGGAGGAGGATCGCCCTCCTCAGGCTCGTCCTTGAGCAGTACGGATTCGATCCCCGCAGGCTGAAACTCGAGTGGGTTTCCGCATCCGAGGGAGAGAAGTTCCAGACCACCGTCGTCAACTTCGTCGACGTCATCAAGGCACTCGGACCTACCCCCATCAAATCCGAGAAAGCAATCGCACAGAGCACCAACGCAGTTGCATACGCTGCAGCCAAGGAGGAGTGAAAATGGGATTCTTTGACAAATTCAAGAAGAAGAAAGACGCAGCACCCGCAGAGAAGGCCGAGGGATGCTGCTGCGCACAGAAGGCAGCAGCACCCGCCGCAGCACCTGCAGGATCCAATGTCTTCCCCGCCGCAGACCTCGGAGAGGTCTTCCCCGGAGCCCCCAAGAACGGAAAGATCAAGCTCGCAATCTACTGGGCAGCAGCCTGTGGAGGATGCGATGTGTCCCTTCTCGACACCAACGAGAGGATCCTGACCATCGGCGAGTTCGCAGACATCGTCATGTGGCCCATCGCCACCGACGGTAAAGAGAAAGACATCGAGGCAATGGATGACGGAAGCATCACCGTCCCCCTTATCTCCGGAGCAGTCAGGAACTCCGAGAACGAGCACATGGTGAAACTCCTCAGGAAGAAGTCCGCCATCGTCGTCGCATACGGATCCTGTGCAATGTTCGGTGGATCCCCCGCTCTCGCCAACCTCGTGCCCGGCGGAGCAGACGAGATCCTCGACTACGTCTACAGGAAGGTCCCCTCCACTGCAGCATTCCAGGAGAAGTACCACGCAGACTGTGCAGTCGTCCCCAAGTCCACCATCCAGGTGCCCGAGGGAACCCTCACCCTGCCCGTCGTCTACGACACTGTCAAGACCCTTGACCAGATCATCGACGTCGACTACTACCTCCCCGGATGCCCTCCCCAGCAGGAGTCCATCACCCACCTCCTCAAGGCTGTTGTCGACTTCGTCTACAACGATGTCGCACTGCCTCCCAAGGGAACCGAGATCGGAGTCACCGACAAGTGTCTCTGTGACGAGTGCCCCAGGACCAAGGAGTACGCAAGGATCACCAAGATCTACGAGCCTTACCAGGTCAACGTCGACCCCAACAAGTGTCTCATGGACCAGGGAATCCTCTGCCTCGGACCTGCAACCGTCGGTGGATGCAACGCCAAGTGTACCAAGGCCGGCCAGCCCTGCCGTGGATGCTACGGACCCACCAAGCTCGTTCAGGAGCACGGAGCAAGCGCTCTCACTGCAATCGCATCCCTGTTCCCCGTCCTTGACGAGGACCCCACCTGCGATGAGCAGAAGATCATCGAAATCATGTCTACCGTGAAAGATCCTCTCGGATACTTCTACGCATACACCGTAGGAAAATCCCTCATCAAGAGGACCGTCACCGAAGAGAAAGCATAAGGAGGAAGAAAAATGGCAGGACCTATTATTTGGGACGAGAAACAGAAGGTCACCGGAAACCGCGTGACTGTCGACCCCATCACCCGTCTCGAGGGACACGGAAAGATCGAAATCTTCCTCGATGACAGCGGAAACGTAAAGAACGCATACTGGCAGGTCCCCGAAGTCAGGGGATTTGAGAGATTCTGCGTCGGAAGGAGGGTCACCGAGCTCGCACAGATCACCGCAAGGCTTTGCGGTGTCTGCCCCGGTGCACACCACCTTGCAGCAACCAAGGCTATCGACGGATGCTACGGAGCAAAGCCCACCGAGGCAGCGTTCCACATCAGGGATACCTTCTACCACGCCCACTTCGTGCACAGCCACATCGCACACTTCTACGCACTGGCCGGAGGAGACTTCGTCTGCGGACCTGCAGCACCTGCAGCCCAGAGGAACATCCTCGGAGTCGTTGGCGCAGTCGGACGCGAGACCGGTATGGCCGTCGTCAAGGCACGTGCAAACGCACAGAAGATCCAGGAGATCATCGGTGGAAAGGCAACCCACCCCGTTATGGGTGTTCCCGGTGGAGTTTCCAAAGCAATCAGCGCAGCTGAGGCAAAGGAGATCCAGGGATACGCAGACGGACTCGTTGACTTCGCACAGACCTCCCTCAAGATCTTCCACGACGTCGTCCTTGCAAACAAGGAGTACGTGGACATCATCACCAACAAGGACCTCTACTACAACGAGACCTACCACATGGGACTTGTCAACGACAAGAACCAGCTGGAGTTCCACGACGGTAAAGTCCGCGTTCTGAACCAGGAAGGAAAGGAGCACGACCTCTACGATGCGTTTGACTACCTCAACCACATCGACGAGGGTGTCGAGCCCTGGTCCTTCGAGAAGTTCCCCTACCTCAAGACCCCCGGATACAAGGGACTTGTTGATGGAGCGGACAGCGGTCTCTACCGTGCATCCCCTCTCTCCAGGCTTAACGTCTGTGAGTCCATCTCCACTCCTCTTGCAAACGAGGCTCTCCAGGAGTACAGGGCAACCCTCGGTGCAGATGGCAAGCCCATCCAGTTCACCCTGGCAACCCACTGGGCAAGGCTTATCGAGATGCTCTACGCAGCTGAGAAGCTCAAAGAGGATGCATACTCCGACAAGCTCACCGATGCCAACATCAAGCAGACCGACCTCGTCCCCGGAGGACGCGGAGTCGGATGCGTCGAGGCACCCCGTGGAACCCTTACCCACGACTACACCTGTGACGAGAACGGAATCGTCACCGCATGCAACCTTGTTGTCGGAACCACCAACAACAACGGACCCATCTGCATGGATGTTGCAAAGGTCGCAAAGGCACTCATCAAGAACTACGATGTGTCCCCCGGTCTCCTCAACATGGTCGAGATGGCCTTCCGTGCCTACGATCCCTGCAACTCCTGTGCAACCCACAGCCTCCCTGGTCAGATGCCTCTCACCGCAGAGATCAGGAACGCAGACGGATCCCTGTACGACACCATCACCAGGAACTGAAACCTTTAAACTGGGGCGCAAGCCCCTTCCAAACCCCTTAAGGAGGGAGGCAGTCCACTCCCTCCGGATTTTTCTATAAAAAAGAACGTCCGTCGATCGATCGTTTTGGGCATGTGGCTCTGCATCGGATCAGAGAACGATGGGGATCAGACCGATGTGTGGCGACGTGAGTTCTCGTCGTCATTCCATCTCTTGAAACGTCTGGATCTGACCATCAGGTCCGATCTTATGCCGAGATCAAGTCCATCGAGAAGATAAAGGTGGGAATTGTCGAGATCCACCAGATCTGAATTGAGGATCGGACTGAGGGGTTCGGAGTCAACAACGTTCATAGGGGATCCGCCGAGCAGTCTGTTGAACGCAGGCACCACGATGAACTGCTCCGGGAGTGAGGGGTATCTCTCGCTTGAGACCTCCTTGAATCTGCCCCTGAGCCAGCAGGGCTCGCTCATGTGGGCTCCCACACCGTCCTTGAAGAGAACCGTGGGATGCTCATGCCCCATGACGAGTGTTCTGCAACCCATGACCTCTTCCGAGGGCCAGGTGTGGCCGTGTATGAGTCCAATGTCGCCCAGCACCATTCCTGATGCAGGGTGGATGCGAACCCGTCCCGGCACGAACTCCTCTATGGATGTGTCGTGGTTCCCACGGACTATGCACACTTCCGAGAAATGTTCCAGCAGACGGTCGCAGAACATCGGGATCTCCCTGTACTCCTGTCTGGTGGATCCTGGAACGGAGTCCTTGATGTCTCCGATCATTATGATGCGGTCCACCTCGGTTCCCGCGGCCTCGACCACGGAGTCGAACATCATGTCGGTGCGGGATGTCAGATGGACTCCCTTCTTCCCGAGATGGGCCTCCACTCCGATGTGAAGATCACCTATGATCAGTGAATCCTCCACTCTCAATGCAGGTATTCCGGGGACAGGCTGTATCATCTCGGCATCCTGCCTGGAAGTCCTGTCCTGAGGATGTTCGGTATGGAATCGATGACGTCCGTGGCGATGAGTCCATAGGATTTGTGCTCAAACGCATCCTCTCCTGCTTTTCCAGAGATGTAGGCTCCAAGACAGGCGGAGTCGAAGAGAGACATGCCCTTGGCGAGCAGTCCTGCGACGATGCCCGACAGAACATCTCCCGTTCCCGCTCCTGTCATGGCGGAGCAACCTGTGGAGTTGATCCTGGTGGAATGACCGTCGCTGATGAGGTCATCCCTTCCCTTGAGCACCACCGTGCAGTGCATTCTGGCGGCAAGCTCACGTACTCCTTCGAGGTTTCTCACCTCTCCTCCGACCCTCTCATATTCCTTTGAATGTGGGGTGATAATCGCGGGCTGTGTGAAGGTGAAATGTGTTCCAAGAGAATTGATACCGTCAGCGTCGACCACCACGGGAACGGTACATCTGGAGAGGAACATCCTGACGGTCTTGACGGTGTCGGGGTTCTTCCCGAGGCCAGGTCCGATGAGGACAGCTCTGCAGTTCCCTGCCTGTTCCAGCAGGATGTCAAGATGTTCTGGCATGATGTGATCGCAATCTCCCAGAGATCTCACCATCAGAACAGGGTTGAATGATGCAATCTCGTGATATGATGAACCGGGGGTTAGGATGGTGACAAGATCCGTACCCACACGCAGAGCCGCCATGCCGGACATCGCTGGTGCGCCCACATAGGGTCCTCCTCCGATGATGAGCAGGCTGCCGTTGGATCCCTTGTGACTGTTCTCCGCGGGTATGGGGTATCTCAGCATGTCTCCAGGGCCGGTGTGGTCCGTGGCCTCCGCAGGCATTCCGATGTCTGCGACGATGATGTTCCCGCAGTTGGACTCGTTCATTCCGGTCTTGATGTCGTGCAACGCGATGCAATGGTCAGGCAGTACTGAGGACTCGGTGCCGAATCCCGTGGGGACATCCACGGAGATCTTGACACCTTTGAAGGAGTTGACGTTGCGTACATATGCCTCATATTCTGGACGAAGCCTTCCGGACAATCCTGTTCCAAGTCCGCAGTCTACAAGCACCTCTGTGCCCAGAGGTATTTCTGCACCTTCGACGGGGGTAATCCCTGTAGATTCCAGATATTCTAGTACGGTCCCCGAGGTGATCTTCTCTCTAGGGGACAGAAGATGGAGGCTGATGTTCTCGTCCTTCAGCAGGGATGCGGCGGCGAATCCGTCACCGCCGTTGTTTCCGTGGCCGCAGAAGAATGCGATTCTTCTTCCGTGGTAGTTGTTCCTTATAAAATCCGCAACAGCACGGCCCGCGTTGCCCATAAGTGTTTTCACACTGACTCCGAGTGCTTCGGAATTGACGTCCATCACTCTGGAGTCTAGTGGAGTGATCATGATTTCAAGCCTGATTCTTCACGAGGATCTTTCCGATCTCCGTCAATATCTCGGTCTTCTTCATCTTGCCCTTCTCTACGCGGACACATCCTCCCTTGCTGTACCAGTTTCCAGGGTAGGACTTCTCCTCATCGATCTTGTATTCGAGATCGAGGAGAATTGCACCTTTTGCGATCATATCCAATGAGGGCTTCTCCACGCAGAGATCCACGGGGAGCTTTCTGCCTTCTGCACGGGTGCGTTTGGAATCGAAATATTCGGGCCAGAGCACGATTGCGGTATCATCATCGTATGCCATATGATCACATCCCCATAGGCGGAGAATGTTTAAAAGTTAGGGTCAGAAAATACTGGCCCCGGGGGCAGGCCCCGGGAAATGATTTTGAGTCCGTAGTTCAAAGAAGAACTGCGTTGATGGCTCCAACCTGTCCGGGCCTGGAGGTGACGATTGCGTCTCCGATCTCGGTCTTGATGGTTGCGCCCTTGTTGATGATGTTACGCTGAACGAAGTTGGGGTCAGCGGAGTTTGCGATAACGTTGAGGATCTTGACCTTCTTGACGGTGTTGGTCTTCTTGTCAACAACGTTTGCGTACTCACCGGCGAGCATTCCGGTCTTGTAGTGTCCACCGCGTCCGCGGTACTGCTTCAGGGACTCTGCACCGAGTTTGGTGTACTGCTTCTCCCTGCTGATTTCGAATTTCCTTTTTCCGCGTGCGAGGACAAGCCTTCCACCGGTGGATTTCCTGCTAGATTCACCCTGCCATAGTGCCATGTTAATCGACCCTGCTAAACAAGATTTGTATATAAAAGTATAGGCTTGGCATCAAGGTTCTATGAGTTTCACCTTGATGTTTTTGCCAACCATGTCTATGATGGCCGCACGTTTGTCCTTGGCCGGTCCGGGGTTGACAAAGACCGTGTCATCGATCTTCTGGGTTCCGAAATCCTCATGGATGTGTCCGGAGAGTGCGAGCACGGGCTTGAAGTCCTCGACGATCTTCCTGATGGCAGGACTTCCGACGCTCGTTCCGTTGGGGATGTGGTCCAGGATCCCATAGGATGGGGCGTGGGTCATGAGGATCATTCCCTCCTTCGAAATGGGCCTGAGCAGTGAGTCGATCTCCTCCTCCTGAAGTTCGAAGGGGGTGTCGAAAATGGTGATGTTGGATCCGCCGAGTCCGGCCACATGGTATTCTCCGATCTGTGCGGATTTTCCATGCATGTCCACGGCCACCTCGGAGATGGAGGCTGGAAGTTCGCGGGGATCGCAGTTTCCGGG
The DNA here is from genome assembly GCA_024399175.1 of archaeon. GTDB lineage: Archaea > Thermoplasmatota > Thermoplasmata > Methanomassiliicoccales > Methanomethylophilaceae > Methanomethylophilus. Next base: position 688 of record JAKSHU010000070.1, on the reverse strand, counting down.
GAGGGCGTATACCTTGCAGTCTATCTGGGAGAGGATGTCCGCAGCCTGGGCTCCGGTTCCGAAGTTGGTGATGTCTCCGAGACACAGCACTGCATCAGGAGACTCGGTTTTGACAAGTTCGTTGATCCAGGGGATGTTGGCGGTCTCCTGGTGAAGGTCCGTAAGAACCAAGAATTTCATACGGGGTCATCGGCAGGTTCCTATATATTATATTATAATAGAATAAAGGGACGACTTGTTCCGGACGCAATCACACAGTTTTTAATAATAATACGCATTGCCCACTCATACTGTGGAGATGGCCCAGCCTGGTAAGGCGTCAGACTGCTAATCTGATGTCGTTTACGACCCGAGGGTTCGAATCCCCCTCTCCACGCCAGTTTCTATTCAATCTGTGTGTGTTTGTCCGTATACTTTGTGCATACTCGGAGAATATATGGTCTGTAAAGAGAGTCATACCGAGGATATTTACACTCATGTGGCACTCCTTGGTTGAGCGTCTTTTATAATGGCAGTGCATAGTGCAGGCTGGTGAAAAGGTGGAATCCTATACTTCTTCGGAAACCTACAAGGCCGGCATCAAGAAGGTCGGACCTGGTTCCAAGTTTTATTACAGGTGTATTTTCGACCCCGTTCCTTCGAGCGATCTGAAGTGCCCGGAGAAATACGGTGCAGAGGTTCCGTCTGA
>JAKSHU010000007.1 GCA_024399175.1 archaeon | reverse complement strand
TCAAGAAGTCCAAGAACGGCAACTTCATCGGATGCAACGGATACCCCGAGTGCAAACGCGCCTACCCGCTCCCCAAGGGAGCCCTCATCCAGATGCTCGAGACCACCTGTCCCGAATGCAGCCTGGCACAGATCAAGGTCGTCAGGAAGGGAATGCCTCCCTCCACCCAGTGTATCGATCCCAAGTGTAAGAGCAACACCGAGAAGAACGACCTCGGCGCCTGCCCCACCTGCAAGACCGGTACCATCAGGATCACCTACTCCAAGGCGGGAAAGAGGTTCGCAGGATGCTCCGAGTGGCCCAACTGCTCTCAGACCTATCCTCTCAGGCCCAGGGGAACCATCGCTCCCACCGGAGTGCCCTGTCCCGAATGCGGTGCACCCACCATCTCCATCGGCTCCATGACCGAGTGCATCAACATGGACTGCCCCACCCGCAAGAAGAGGAAGGCTGTCGGAACCGAGACCGCAGAGGGCGAGGCTCCCGCAGAGGAGAAGAAGAAAACCACCACCAGGAAGACCGCCGCCAAGAAGAAGACGACGGCCACCAAGAAAACCACTAAGAAGTCCGCAGCATCGACTGAGTGAAGAACTCAGAACATGCTGCGGGCACGGGCAAGCTCGTCGGGAGTGTTCACATTCACGGCGAGCTCCCTCCATTTTGTGAGAAGGCATTCCTCGTTGAGGTACTTGCCCTCGAGGACCGCCTTGCGGTCCATGACCGAGATCCCGGAGATGACCCATTCCTTTCCGTCGATATCCCTGGAATAGGACGGGACGATACCCATGGACCTGACGGTCTCGGCCTCGATCATGACAATCATGGATTCCATCTGGGGTTTGAAAGAGGTCACCACATCATCGATGACGGGTGACGTGAGAAGGGGTATGTCCGAAGGACTGGTGAGGACGTAATCCCCGCGGAGGACGGAGAAGGACTCGTGGAGGTCCATCATGAAGTCCTCCCCGGAGGTGCGGATCGTCTCGATGCCGTTGTCCTTCAGATATCTCTCTGTCTCCCTCGTGTTGGGACTGACAGACACGACCACGTGGTGAATGTGCCTCGCGGTGCGCATCGCATCCACGACATGCTGCACGACAGGCACTCCGCCGATGATCTGCATCGGTTTCTCGATGCCGCAGGCGCCCATGCGGGAACCCTTTCCACCAGCGTTTATCAGTGCCTCCATCCGATCACCACAGAAGTCCTATCAGCAGCACGGTCACAAGAAGGATTCCCGCCCTCGAGAGCTCGTTGGTGGCCCCGAGGATGTCACCGTTGACGAATCCGAACGTCCTGTTGGCCTTGCGTGCCATGAGGTAGCCGATTCCGATGGACATCATCACAGCCACGATGAACAGGAGGACCACGGTGGATGCGGAGTACTGCGCGGTGATGGAGCACGCGTTCGCGACTCCGATTCCGATGAGGGTGGCGACCGCCAGCAGGATCACGGTGAGGATGGTGGACCTCATCAGGGACGGGGTGGTGGTGCACCTGACCTGACGGGAGGCCATTCCGTTGCCGGGCTCTCCGAACGCCGCGGCGGCCACCTGTGCGTTCTTCACGAGGATCTCGGCGCAGAAGGCCACCATCGCGATTCCCATCGCCACGTACGAGTCTCCGAGGAGATGATGGGAGGAAATGCCTCCGATCTGGTTGTAGAGTCCGACGGTCAGCAGGACCACGCATAGGGTGACACCGAATCCGCCGGCCCCGATGAGGCTGTCCTTGAGGGCCCTGATGTGGTCCTCGTGCTTTCCGGATGTGACGACGATTCCGTCGCCGGAGTCGGTGAGGCCGTCGAAGTGCAGGAACTTGGAGAACACGTACATCGACACCAGTGCCGCGATGGCCTGGAGAAGGGTGCCCACCCCGCACAGTGCCAGGATGGTCACGACCATGAACGCGACCAGTCCGTTGATGAATCCCAGGACGGGGACCAGCCAGAAGTTGTTCTCCATCGCGTCGAACTCCTTCTGGCCGACGTCGATGCGTATGATCGTGAAGAAGGACACCATGCAGAGGACGGCGCTCCTGATGGTGTCGAGGGACGGCCTGGAGGAGACCTGGGTCTCTGCTGGGGCATCCGTTCCGGCATCCGACACGGGCTGCTCGGGGAGGGTCTCTGTGCAGGTCTCCGCGGGGGTCTCAGACAGTCCGACCTCGGCGTCCGATCTGGGCTCGTCGTGTGCGTCAGTCATCGGAGAACCCCGTAAGATAGCCCACGACGCCTGCCACGAGGCCGTAGACGGTGTTCTCAACATACTCCGGGATGCCGCGTCCCCTCAAGGGATGCATCCTCAGGAGGTCGACGGTGGCATCGCTGCCCCTCGTCTCCGATATGCGTCCAGCCAGGAACATCGCGAGGGTTCCGTCCACCAGGACGTCGGGGGCCTCCCCCTCCATCTGGTCGTGGATGCAGTTCCTGTCGGACATGTATCCCGCCGCGAACGTGGCGTGGACCAGGGCGCAGATGTCGGGGTCCCCGCCCATCGCGTCGAAGACCTCATCGAACTCTGCGCGGACATCCTCGGACATTCCGCACGCGGAGGCGCACTCCCACACCATCTCGGGTGTGACACCCCTCTGCTGGAACATCTGCATCGAGGTCTTCGGTTCGGGGGACTCGCCCCTCTTGCGGATGCACTCCGCAACGGATTTCCTGACGCATCTCGCGACCGCCATTCCGAGCGGGGTGCCGGTTCCTCCGAACTCGCATCTGTCGGGTCCGATGGGGCTCACGACCGCCATCGCGTCGGATGTGGTGCCGGTCTCCTCGTATCCGAGGTCCCTCATGGCGAGGGTCTTTCCCTCCACGAGGGGGATCATGAGGTTGATCTTCCCGGGATCGCTCAACGGGTATGGGGAGACGGCCACCACGTTGATGGTGCCGGCTATGAGTCTCCTGTAAATCTCCGCGGAACGCTGGCTCCTCCTCTCCCAGTCGGTGAGGGGGTCGCCGGCGCACACGCAGTTGGTGACGCCCGCGGTGGATGCCACATAGACGCTGTCGCCGTCGCAGGGCTCCTCGGCGGACGAGAACACATACCTCACCTCGGCGGCGGTCATGAATCCGACCGAGTCCTCGGGAAGCGAGTACTGGGCTGCCTTGTCGCGGAGGATCTTCATGTAGTCCTCGCAGCAGAAGTCGTGCGGCACCTGCATTATGAACACCGTGTCGGTGACCGCGTGGCCGCCGTTGAGAGGCGCGCTGCTGAGGACCTCCATCCTCTCGGTGAAGCGGATGACCGCCGTCGCCTCGAAGTTGTCCTCGCCGTGGACCTCGACAGATCTTACGTACCTCATCAGATCAACACTCCAATGATGCCGTAGATGAAGTCCTCGAATATAATTTGAATGTGGGTGCCGAGGAACGCCGCCAGGGGCAGGGTGATGACGATCATGAAGATGACCGAGGTCAGCTCGATGAGGTGGTAGCACCTCCTCACGTCGTCCACGGTGGGCAGGGGACATCCCTCGTTCATCACGTAGACGCCCTCCTTCTCGAACGCGATGCCCATCGCGGCTGCGGTGGCGGTCATGGGCCATCCCGAGTTGGGGCTGGGAGTCATCCTGTGCTCCTTGATGGCGACCTTCACCGCGCTCCTTCCGGACCTGAAGCGCATGAACCAGGCCGCGATTCCCACGAACCAGGGTGCGAGCCTGGAGGGGATGTAGCCGAGGACGTCGTCCCACCTGGCGGGGAAGTGTCCGATGTCCTTGTATTTCTCGTTGAGACGTCCCCACATCGCGTCCATCAGGTTGGCGCACCTGAAGGCTATGGCGCCGGGCAGTCCGAAGACACCGCAGTATAGGAGCGGGGAGAGGACGCTGTCGACCAGGTTCTCGGAGATAGTCTCGCAGCAGGAGGAGGTGATGTGGGGGAGATCCATGCCCCTCATCTTCCTGTTGACCATCATCTGGGTCTTGTCGGCCGCCGCATCGAGGTCGCCGTTCCTCAGGTCGTCCTCGATGGGGGCGCAGAACCTCCTGAAGGCAAAGAGGGCGAAGGTGATCTTGAGGATGTATGCGGACACGACGATCCACAGCAGCTCCCCGACCGACATGCTCCAGCCCAGGAGCTCGAAGCCGCACCAGCCTCCGAGAAAGTGCCTGATGCCTCCCGTGACCAGGAGGGCGACGCCTCCGAAGAGGAGCAGGACGAAGACGTAGGACAAAAATCCCATCAGGACCGCACGGTACGACTTCCTGCTCTTGACACGGTTGTCGATGGCCTGAAGGATGTTGCCCATCCACCTGAGCGGATGATAGGTGTTGGAGGGGTCGCCCACGTAGCGGTCGAACACCATCGCCAGGACGACGATCAGGATGCCATCGACCCACAGCTGCACGGTTATCAGAGTCCGAGTGATGCGAGGACGTTCTCGACGGCCTTCACGAAGCGCTCGTTGCGCTCGCGGTCCTTCACGCAGAAGCGGACGAAGCTCTCGTACTGGGGACCGAAGGACGCGCAGTCGCGGACCATGAATCCCTCCTTGAGCATCCTGTCCTTGAAGGACGCGCCGGTGAGTCCGATGGGTGCCAGGTCCACGAAGTAGAAGAACGAGTCGGAGACGGGCCCCACGGGGAACCCGATGATCTCCAGCTGGGAGTGCATGACCTTGGACTCCTTCCTCATGTCGAGGGCGGCCTCGAGGGGATGGTCCATCTCGTACTCCGTCAGGTGGGCGGCGACCGTCTGCTCGACGGTGCCCACGTTCCAGGGGAGGTTGACCTTCTCCATCTCGCGGATGATGTCGGGGTTGGAGATGGCGTATCCGATCCTCATGCCGGGGATGGCGAAGGACTTGGTGTAGGACTCCGCGATGATGAGGTTCGTGAACTGGCCCACATACTTTATCATGGACACGCTGGAGACCTCGGCCACGAGTGCCAGGAGCGTCTCGTCGAGGAACACCATCGTTCCCAGTTCCTCGCATCTGGAGACGATCTTCATGATCTTCTCCCTGCTCTCCACGCGTCCGGTGGGGTTGTTGGGGTTGCAGATGTACATCGCGGCGTAGTGCTTGGACTCGAGGATCTTGAAGAGCTCGTCCACGTCGATGTGGAAGTCGTTCTCCGCCCTCAGGGGGAGATAGTCGATCTGCGCTCCGGCGATCCTGCACTGCTGGGTGTACTCGGCGAAGGAGGGCGTCGGAAGGAGGACGCTGTCCCCGGGCCTGATGAACACGTGCGGGAAGTTCCTGATGATCTCGGAGGAACCCGCACCCATGCAGATGTTCTCGGGAGCGATGCCGTAGTACTTGGCAAGCTTCTCCCTGACCCCGAGGCAGGACGCATCGGGATAGTGTCCCGCGTCGGCGACGGACTTCGCCACGATCTCTCCGAGGATCTCCGGAGGTCCCATCGGGTTGAGGTTCTGACTGTAGTCCTCTATCCCCGCCAATCTCCATCCCTGTCCTCCGTGGACGGTGGGAGGCAGGTCCGCAAGCTCCTTCCTCGGTTCAATCTGCATAATAATCAGGGTGACAAAGGTATCTCTCGATATTAACGTTAGCGCGCACTGGATGCTCCGAGGGTGCCGGTTGGATGCATCCCATTCTCCCCAGGCCAGCCGTGACGGTCCGTCACGAATCATTCCACAGTCACAAACGATTGCAGATAATCTATATATCCAACAATACCCGTTTATTATTGGTTATATCAGCCAATAGGCTGAATCAAAGGTGTGAAGATGAGCCCGTTCAAACTCAAACTGGTGGTGTCGATAATCCTTGTGCTGGTCGGTGCCTCCCTGGGAATCGCGTTGACGAAGGACACAGTCCATGAGGCGAACGACTCGTTCACCATCGATTTCGGAGACTACCGCGTGGACAACGTGAGTGCGGTCGGAAACTCCAACGCCTCTGAGGCGCTGATGTCCGCCTGCTCCCGGCTCGGATACGTCATCGAGCACAATCCGGACGGATCGGTGAAGAGCATCGACGGGATGCCCTCGGGCGATGACGGCCGCAGATGGGGACTGTTCACCCAGGGATGGGACGGTACCAAGTGCGTGTGGACGGAGTACAAGGGAGATCCCACCTCCCTGAAGGTCTCCGACGCGGGATCGATGTCGTGGGGACTCTGCTCGAAGGGAGATGTTCCTGCACCCACATTCGATGCCACAGGCAAATCATTCTACGGACTGAAGGAGGCGAAGACCATCGTCTGCCTCGCCCCCTCCGTCACCGAGACCGTGTGCGAGCTCGGCTACGAGAACCGCATCATAGGGACCGACCGGTACAGCAACTACCCCGAGTCGATCCAGCAGAAGCGGGACATGGGCATCATCACCGAGACCGGAAGCTACACCTCCCCCAACTTCGAGATCATCGTCAAGCTGAACCCCGACATAGTGATAGGAATCTCCAGCCAGAACGGTCATCTGAAGATCGCCGAGAAGCTCAACGCGGTGGGCATAACCACCATCATCACCAGCGACGGAGAGGACCTGAAGACGGTCTACGACAACACGCTCATGTGCGGCGTGGCGGTGGGAGACAAGGCGAAGGCCGAGGAGGTCACCAACAAGCTGAGACTGGAAGTCGGAATGACCCAGACCATAGTCTCGCACACCGCCGACCGCCCCAGCATCATGGTCGCCCTGTCCCCCGAGAAGTCCCCCTGGGTGGCTGGAATGGACACGTACGTGTCCGACATCTACAGCAAGGCGGGAGCGGTGAACGCCTTCGACAAGAGCAAGAACCCGTCGCTGGTGGAGATGGTCGAGGGATGGAAGCAGATCAACCCCGAGTCCATCGTGCAGGGCAACCCCGCGGTGATCATCGTCATCTCCTCCTTCGGAACCTCCCAGGAGACGTACGACAAGATGATCGCCGAGCTTCCGGCGGAATGGAAGTCCACGGATGCGTACCACAACGGCAAGATCTACCTCGTGGGAGACTCCGCGGGGGACATGATGTCCAGACCCTCCACGCGTCTGGCACAGCTGACCGAGTTCATCGGGAGGATGGTCCACGAGGACGCCTTCCCGGAGGTCATCAGCATACCCAAGATCGTGGGCAGCGAGTACACAGACTATCTCACCTACAGCAAGACACTCTGAGGCATTCAAATGAACAAGAAATTGATTATGGCACTGGCGGTTGCCTCTATATCCATTCTGGCACTGCTTCAGTTTGCACCCGCGAGCGAGGCGGACGGCACGGTCACCGTCCTCATCGACAAGGGTAACGGACAGACATACTGGACCGAGGGGACGGGATCCACCCTTGACGAGATCCTCGGGTCCGTATGCGACTCGATGAACATGAAGTTCTCCAGCAACGGGGACACCATCAAGGTGGACGGAAGGAGCGACTACACCATCGGCTCCACCACCGCGAGATGGACATATTATGAGTATGACTCCGAGTGGACGGAGAGGACCTACTCCGGCGGAGATGCCTGCGGCAAGTCGTTCATCGCCATCGGATTCTACCCCTCCGGGATCGTTCCCACCGTAACCCCCGAGTACAAGACCGCGTGGACCGCCATCCACGGTGACGCGCTGAACAGCGGCAACACCAACAACTACGATGCATCCTCGGACGAGTTCACCCTCTCGTTCACATACTCGAACACCGAGAACCCGCACCCCAGCTGCTACTCGTCCCCGCTCTTCGCGAACGGACACTTATACTTCAACAGCGTGGACTACGGAGGACTGAGCGGACTGAGGACGCGCGTGGCCTCCTTCGATGCCGCCACCGGACACGAGGACTGGAACACCGACTACGCCCCTGCAGGATACTCCCTCGCAACGGGAGCGATCTACGCGGGCAACCTGTACCAGCCCACCAACTTCGGAAAAGTGTTCCTCATCCACACCACGGGTGCCGATGCGGGAGAGGTCGTCAAGGAAAGAAGCTATACCCTTCCGACCAACGTGCCCCCCACCCACTCCACCGTCATGCAGGGAGTGTCCTCCATAGTCTACGACTCAGGACACCTCTTCATGGGAAGCAGTTCCGGAAACATCGCCTGCATCACCCCCGACCTGCAGGAGGTCTGGAAGACCCAACTCCCCGGTGCGGTCTACCCCTCCACGTCCGTCAGCGTCGTCGACGGATACGTCTACGTGGGAGCCTGCGACGGATCACTGTACATCCTCTCCGAGAAGACCGGAGAGCTCGTCACGAGCATAACCCTCTACTCCGTCAAGGATTCCAGTGACCCCGACCTTCCCGAGGGACGTGTGGGAACCCCCGCCGTGATCGGTAACAAGATCTTCGTCTCGTACAACGACGGACTCGGAATGAGCAGCGTGAAATCCGCATTCGCCGTCCTCAACTTCAGCAAGGACACGGGAACACTCACGAAGGTCAACGAGGCCGAGCTCAGCGCTCTCGAGATCCAGGGCAACTACCTGGTCATCTCCCCCGACAGCACCTGCGTGTACGCCCTGGGAGACGATAACCTGTACCGCATCAACCTGGACGGGACCTTCACCACCGTCGGCACCGTCTCGGAGACCCACGGCGGACTCACGTTCGTCAACAGCGCATACTTCTACGCCACCGACTACGACTCCGCGGGAGGAGTCGTCATCTACGACACCACCGGAAAGAAGATCGCCTCCGCCGACAAGCCGGCAATCATGGAGAACTTCTCCATGGGAAGCACACTCATCGCAGGACCCTATCTCTGCATCACCTCAGACAGCGGTGCGGCGGTCTTCACGGGATCTCTGGCGGACAATCCCCCGCCCGCGCCCCCCGTGCCACCGGAACCCTTTCACGAGCCGGCGGACACCACGTTCCTGATTGCCGACGGCACTGGATTCTACACCACCATCAAGGGAACCGGTAACACCGTGATGGAGGCATTCGAGAACGCGGTCGATGCATACGGCTACAAGAACGATGTGACCTATTCCGGCGGAGCGGAGTCCCACACCAACGTAGCCAGCATCTTCAACCTCGGACTCCAGCCCGTGGATTCCACCCATATGAGATACTGGGTCAGCTGCGTGTGGTCCGCGGACGCATGGACCCTCAGCAGCAACCTGATGAACAAGATGTACGCGGACGACAACTCCTCGTTCCTCCTCTACTACGGCGTGTCCGACGGAATGAGCGTCGTCATCCCCGAGAACATTCCGGGAGGAGACAAGCTCGTCACACTCACCATGAGCGATGCCGGAACCAGGTTCCTGATCGAGTCCCCCGCGGGAGGATACCTCAAGATCAACGGAACAGGGAACAGTGTCAGAGACGCGTTCGTCAACGCCTGCAGGGACAATGCGATCCCTCTCGAGTCCGACGGAGACGACTTCATCATCTTCGGCCTGTCAAACTCCTCTGCGGAGAAGTGGAACAATCTGACCGCCACCGCGGAGAGGTGGAACGAGTCCAACAGGAACATGTCCGAGATCAGGAGCTCCGACATCCCCCTGTACGGACTCTGCTACGGAGCCCCGGGATCGATGCCGACGATGTCTCCCTCGTCCCTCTTCGAGCACGGATTCCCTACCGCACCCGGAAAGGACATGACTCTGACCTATGTGGGAATCGGAATCCTCGTGGCGATCCTCGCAGTCATCTGTGCATTCCTCGTGCACATCAAGAGGACGCAGGAGATGCCCGTGTTCGCCTACATCCGTACCAAACTCAGGTCCGACAATGCCAACGGCTCCAAGGTCAGGAGGAACAAGACCAGGCTGCTCATCGTCTGCCTGCTGGGACTGACGGCGACGTTCATCATGTTCCTGTGCAGCCTCGCCATCGGACCCACCGCGATCCTATCCCTCCCCGACGCCCTCTCCGCCCTGATGTCGGCCGTTGGAAAACACGGACAGAACCTCAACTTCCAGGAGATCATCGTGTACGAGTCGAGGCTCCCCAGGGCCATCGCGACCCTCGGTGTCGGAATAGGACTCTCCATCGCAGGATGCGTCTACCAGGCCATCATCAGGAACCCCCTGGTCGACCCGTACATCATGGGAGTGTCGTCCGGTGCCGGAACCTTCGCGGTCGCGGCCATCGCGGCCAACTTCACGTTCTTCGGACTGCTCGCGAACAACAACTTCGCGACCCCCATCCTCGCAATCATCGGAGGACTCCTCGCATTCGGACTGACACTGCTCATCGCGGAGAAGGCCGGCGGGTCCTCCACCAACTACGTGCTGGCGGGAGTCGTCATCGGACTGGTGTTCTCCGCCGTCCAGACGATGCTGCTGGTCACCTCCGACAGCAACAAGCTCACCAGCGCGATGTCGTGGCTGTTCGGAAGCTTCGCCAACATCAGCTGGAGCACCGTGTGGATCGTCTTCTTCCCCGCGCTGTTCCTGGCCCTGGTGCCGCTGTTCTGGGCGAAGGAGCTGAACCTCGTCCTCCTCGGAGAGGACCAGGCGAAGCAGATGGGTCTGAACGTCAGGAAGTTCAACAGATGGATGCTCATCCTGGCATCCGTGCTGACCTCGGTCTGTGTCGCGTTCGTCGGAATCATCGGATTCGTGGGAATGGTCATCCCCCACCTCGCACGCATGGTGCTCGGAGGAGATCACAGGCTGGTCCTGCCCGCATCGATCATGATGGGCGGTGCGCTGATGCTGTTCGCCGACCTGCTCGCGAAGATGCTGATGGTGCCGACGGAACTCCCTGTCGGAGCCATCACGACCGTCATAGGTGTGCCGGTGTTCGCATACCTGCTCATCAAGAAAGGAAGGATGTACAGTGGATGAGATTTCAGCCAATCAGGAATGCAAGGGGGACGTCCCCCTTCTGGAGGTTCGCAACCTCAGCAAGTACTACGACGACGGACATCATGCGGTCAGAGATGTGTCCTTCTCCCTCCCCTCGGGAAAGCTCGTGGGACTCATCGGACACAACGGATGCGGAAAGACCACGATGATGAGGTGCATCAACAGGATGCACGACTTCCAGGGAGGGGACATCCTCATCGATGGCGAGTCCGTCAAGGGAAAGACCGTGGCGGAGATCGCCAAGAAGGTCTCCAACGTTCCCGCGGAACTCCGTAACAGTTTCGGACTCACCGTGTTCGAGACCGTGATGCTCGGAAGGTACCCCTATCTGAAGAACGTGTGGTGGGAGACCGATGAGGACGAGTCCATAGTTATGGAGACGATGAAGAAGTTCGGAGTACACCACCTGATGGACAAGCAGCTGAACATGCTCTCCAGCGGAGAGATGCAGCGTGTCCTGATCGCGAAGGCGTACGTGCAGGAGCCCCGCCTGATGCTCGTCGACGAACCCACGTCACACCTCGACATGAAGTACAAGCTGAACGTGATGGAGTACCTCAAGGCGATGGTCAAGAAGGACATGACCATCCTGGTCGCGGAGCACGACATCTCCCTGATGGCGAGATACTGCGACCTCTGCGTCATCATGAAGAAGGGTCAGCTCGTGGCGGTCGGAGACCCCAAGAAGATCATCACAGAGGAACTGATCCAGGAGGTCTACGAGGTCAGTTCCAGCGTGGGTCTCGACAGGGATGGTGAGCTCTACATCCTCCCCAAGAAGTACATCGGCGAGGACTCCGTATTCAGGTGACTCTCCAGACCGGCGGACTCCCGCCGGTCACATAACCTCCTTATTCCGACCCCATTCTATCCAATCTACAATTTCAAGGATCTGATCCTCGAAGTCACCCTCGTATTCCTCGTTCCGGAGTTCGAACACCATCTTCGACAGGACTTCCGTATCGTGGCTCCCGGGATCATTGAATCCCGCAGTGGCCGCGACCCCGCCCAGGGAGTCCAGCACCGTGTAAACCTGGAACGGGTCGGGTGCGACCATCAGACCCAGATGTGCCAGGACCGTCATCGTGGACAGCACGTGGAACGCGTTCCCGGGCTCCACGAATGCCGGGGCCCTGTCGACCATCTCCACCAGAAGCTCCATCTCGCCTTCGCTGCGGTACAGGAACACCTCGCACAGGTCGGTGAATCTGCCGAGGTCGCCGATGTCGCGGGATTCGGGAAGCAGCCCCTCCAGAAGGCTGTCGCACACCGTGTCGAACACGTGTTGCAGTTGTCTTCCAGGTGCATCCTCAGCGGCACGGGTGAAAAGTCCGATCGCCTTGGAATCGTTCCTTCCGAGGATTGCGCATCCCCGATCCAGGTCCTCCTTCCACATCAACAAGGGCATGTCACAGGACTATGTATCCTTTTCAGAAAGAACAAGAAAAACCCCACCCGTCTCCGGGCAGGTAAGTCGTTTAGGGGGATTGCTCCCCCTTCAGAGGTTTGAGTCCTTCTTCCTGTCCGCGACGATCATCGCGACAAGTGCGATGATGACGACTGCCACGAAGACGGCGACGACATAGGTGAGGTTGCCGGTGGTGGAGGCGGAATCTGCGGAGACGACGTACAGGGAGTTGTGGTCGGTCTCGAAGGTGACGCTGTCCTCGGTGAAGGAGACGACGTTCATCTTGACGAGGTTGCTTCCATCGACGAAGTAGACGACGGGGACCTTTCCGAACTGCACGTCATAGGGGACGGTGACGGTCATCTTTCCGTTGTAGGGCACTCCGTCGGCCTCGAGGGTGAACTCGTATGCGGTTCCCTTGACGGTGGTGGGGTTGACGGTCTTGTCGATAACGGAGAAGACGGTCTTTCCTGCAAGGGAGGTGCTGTCCTCGATGACGACGGTGCTGGTGGGCATGACGACCTCGGTTGCCATTCCTGCGACGGAGGTGGGCATCCTGAAGGAGAAGTCGGACTCTCCGAGAACGACCTCGACCTTGTCATCCTCGATCACAGGGATGACTCCCCAGTTGGCGATGATGATCATGTCCTGGGCAGGCATGGTGGTGGGGAAGGCGGGCATCCATCCGAGGAACTCGTAGTCTGCCTTGACGGGATCGGCGGGTGCGACGACGTTGGATCCGGCGATCTTCGCGATGAAGAGCACTCCGGTTCCGTTCTCGGGGTCGACGGTGATCACGTAGTGGGGCTCGAAGACGAGCTTGTCGGGGGTCGCGGAGGCATCCATGGGTGCGGTCTGCACGTAGGAGTTCCAGGAGACGACGAGTCCGGCGGGAGCGGTGTAGACGCCCTCGCTCTCGGTGACTCCCATCGCCTTGGCGATCTCTCCGGAGGGTGCGTAGTAGTTCTCGTGGGAGATCAGGTAGACGAGGTCGGAGTCGGTTCCGAAGGTGTTGCCGATGAACCATCCGTCCTTCTCGTTGTAGTTCCAGACTGCGAAGTTGGCTCCGATGCACTCCTCAGCGGAAGAGTCCCAGACGGAGGTCCAATCGGAGATGGATCCGGTCCTGAACCAGGCGGAGGCGGCACCGTAGTCGAGGGTGTGTGCGATTCCTGCAAGGTTGAGTGCGGTCACAAGTCCCTGAACAGGCGTCGCTCCGAGACCGGTGTAGGTTCCGTTGATCTCGGAATCCTCTCCGGTGACGGAGTTCTTCAGGATGAATGTGTAGGTGTCAAGGGAATCAAGGTCGACTCCGAAGACGACATTCTCCGGGGTGGCGGCGACATCCCTCGGTGCCATCTGCACATACATTCCGTAGGTGACGACGAGTCCGTTGGGGGCGCAGTACTTGCCGTTCTGACCAGACACACCGAGCGATGCGGCGGTGGTTCCGGTGGGGACGTAGTAGTTCTCGTGGGAGATGTAGTAGGTGGTCTCAGGGTCGGTTCCGAAGGTGTTGCCGATGAACCAGCCCTTCTCCGCGGAGTAGTTCCAGATGGCGTAGTTGGCGCCCAGACAGTCACTGGCGCTGGAGTCCCAGACGGAGGACCAGTCGGAGATGGAGCCGTCTGTGAACCAGACGGAGGCTGCGGAGGGATCGAGGTTGTTCTTGATGCCTGCGGAGGTCAGTGCGGCGTAGAGTGCACTGACGGGAGTGGTTCCGATTCCGGTGTAGGTTCCGTTGATCTCGGAATCCTCTCCGGAGACGGTGTTGTTGAGGATGAAAGTGTACTCGCGGGTCTCATCGGCGATCATGACGGACATCACGATGTCGCTGACGGCGGACACGATGTGGTCGTTGGTCGCACATACGTTCTTGGACCACTTGACGGACCTGAGGCTGTATTCGGTCTGTCCGTCTGCAAGCTCCACACAGAGAATCTTTCCAAGCTCGCAGAACCTGTTGTCTCCCTCGAGGTTGTTTGCGTACTCGTAGTAGGTCGTGTTTCCATTGAACCAGGAGGGGGAGGTCTCAGTGATCTCGTAGGTCACCTTGTTTCCGAGTTCATCCACAAAGTCGGAGACGTTGCAGAGGACGACCTTCTCCCCGAACGCAAGTCCGCGGAGAGCCTGGGGGAGGACGACGGTGAGCTCCTTTCCGTTGATAGCGGACATTGCCGCCTCGGAGATGGATGCGACCTTGTACTGAGAGTACACGACCTTGCCCTCGAAGCTGTGCTTGGTGACGATGTACGAGGGGATGTAGACGACCTTGGCCTTGTCCTGGAAGGTGATGGTATCGAGGACTGCGGTTCCGCAGTTGTCCCAGTTGGTCTCACCTGCGGCAGGCTGGCTCTCGATCTTGAAGGTCATGGTGACCTTGGAATCGGCGTCATAGACTCCGGTGTCGGATCCCTTGTTGTGCACAGGGGAACCGGTACCGTTGGTGATGTTGACCGTGTCACCGAGTTCGAAGAAGGGAAGGGTCACGATCGCGTTTCCGGTGAAGGTTCCGTTGGTGACGGAGTAACTTCCCTTGGTGATGGTTATCGCACCGTTGTTCACGATGGATCCCTTGTTGGCAAGGGTCTTTCCGTAAACGGAGAGCAGGATGCTCGCACCATCATCGATGGCGAGTGTCTTGCCTGCGGCGACGGTGAGTCCATTGCCGAGAGTCAGTTCGACTCCGGAGACGATCTCCAGATTCTTCTTGAGGGTGAGAGAGCTGCTGAGGGTGAGGCTCGAGAGAAGCTTCATGTCGGTTCCGCTGGAGGCGTTGTTGGCAGCTACCAGGGTCTCGTAGTAGGTCACGACCCCGTCGACCTCGATGGAGGCCTCGTAGTCGACTCCTGCAATCTTTCCGAAGGTGTCGGCGATCTTGTCAGGAGTGGTCTTGAGATCCAGAGGAGCGTACTGGATGTACATTCCGTAAGAGTCCCTGAGTCCTGCGGGGCAGGTGATGGTCTCTCCGGAGACCTTGACACCGAGCTTCTGCGCGGTCGCACCGGCAGGCTGGAGATAGTTCTCGTGGGAGATGATGTAGGTGGTGTCGGAATCCTTTCCGAAGGTGTTGCCGGTGAACCAGCCGTCTTTCTCGTTGTAGTTCCAGACGGCGAAGTTGGCTCCGAGGATGTCGGTCGCACTGGAGTCCCATGCGGAGGACCAGTTGGAGATGACACCGGTCTTGAACCAGACGGATGCATCGGTGTAGACGATGGCATTGGGGATCTCGACGATCTCGAGAGCCATCTTGAGGGCCTCGACAGGGTTGCTACCGTATCCGGTGTACCATCCGTTGATGGTGCTGTCCTGTCCCTCGACGGAGTTGATCAGGTAGAAGTTGTACTCGTTGACGGTGGATCCGAGGACGATCTTGTCAGGAGTTGCCTTGAGGTCGACGGGGGCCATCTGGAGGTATCCGTACTCGCCGGGGATGACCTTGTATCCGGCAGGTGCATAGTACTCACCCTTGCCGTCCTGGAAGACTCCGAGGAGGAAGGCGCTCATTCCGTCACGTACATAGTAGTTCTCGTGGGAGATGAGATAGGTGGTCTCGGGATCGGATCCGAGGGTGTTTCCGGTGAACCATCCCTTCTCTGCGGAGTAGTTCCACACAGCGTAGTTGGCTCCGAGGACGTCTTCAGCGGACATGTCCCAGTTGGAGGACCAGTCAGAGATCGTTCCGCTGGTGAACCAGAAGCTCTCCGTTTCAGGGATTATAGTGTTAGGAACACCGGCGTTGTTGAGTGCGTTGTAGAGACCAAAGATGGCGTTGACACCCCTGCCGGTATAGGTTCCGTTGATGGTGCTGTCTTCTCCCTCGACGGAGTTGTTGAGGATGAAGGTGTAGGTGTTGATTCCGAACTTGACGTTCTCGGGAGTGGCCTCGAGATCGACAGGTGCCTGCGAGGCATATCCGTACTGAGCGTTGGAGATGTTCCATCCAGGAACTGCGGAGTATGCAGGGATGTCGATGTCAGCCATCCACGTAAGAAGGGCATCGTCGGCGTCATCGTAGTCCTCGGACTCGGGGTCGAGGGACAGACCGTAGTCTTCCGCATCTCCGAATCCATAGGTTTCCTTGTACCATGCCCTGGCGGCCGCGGTGGCATCGGCATATCCGCCGGTGGTTCCGTCATAGATGAGGTCGTACTCGGTCGCATCGGGCCAGACTCCGACATTGCTGATTCCGAGATAGGGCGCAGCGGTTCCGTCCACATCCACATACCTCTCGTGGGAGATGATGAACGCCCTGTCCTTCATAGCGGACTTGTGGGCAGGCTGGTAGGTGGGCGTGCAATCGGTTCCGAAGGTGTTGCCAAGGTGCCATCCATCCTCCACATTGTAATTCCAAATGGAGAAGTTTGCACCGTAGTAGGCCCCATCGGATGCCCAGGCTCCCTTGGACCAATCGGAGATCATCTTGTCTCCGAAGTAAATACTGGAGTCAGATGAGGTGAATCCAGAATAGGGGATTTTTGCGGTTTCGAGTGCATTGCAAAGTGCTGCAACGGGTGAATCACCGGTAGCGGTGTACCATCCGTTGATGGTGCTGTCCTCGCCATCGACCGTGTTGATCAGGTAGAACTTGTATTCGTCAGAGGCATCGGCATCACTGTATGTTGAAACGAGTGACACACATGCCATCACTGCGATGGCGGCGACAAGCATAGTCATTAACTGTGTATTTTTCGAGAGAATAACAGACCCTCCTTGTCATAGTTGGACACTACAACCAATAATATAAATGGTTGTTCCATCCAAATGTTTTTTATACACATTGGATTGAAAAATCCCCCAGTTCGGCGCCCTGAAGACACAATCCAGAATCAAAAAATCGTTGGATGTTAGATACAACCCTAATATATCCCCATCACACTTTTCGACATATGAAAAGGAAGATCGCAGTCTACGGAAAGGGAGGCATCGGCAAGTCGACGGTGTCCTCCAACCTCACCGCCGCACTGTCCGACACGGGCCTGAGGGTCCTGCAGATCGGATGCGATCCCAAGCACGACTCCACCCGCGCCCTCATAGGCGGGAACACCCAGAGCACCGTCCTCGACTACCTCAAGGAGGTCAGACCCGAGGACAGGAGGCTGGGGGACGTCGTGACCCAGGGTTACAAAGGGTGCCTGTGCGTGGAGGCGGGAGGACCCGAGCCCGGAGTGGGCTGTGCGGGAAGGGGGATCATCTCCGCCTTCGACCTCCTGGAGAGGCTGGGATCGGACTCCATCGAGTCGGACATCACCATCTACGACGTCCTCGGGGATGTTGTCTGCGGAGGATTCGCGGTCCCGCTGAGAAACGACTACGCGGACACCGTGTACATCGTGACCTCCGGGGAGTTCATGGCGATCTACGCTGCCAACAACATCCTCAGGGGAACGGCCAACTACAATCCCGACAGGATCGGGGGCATCATCTTCAACAGCAGGGGCGACCCCGAGGAGGAATCCCGCGCGGAGAGGTTCTCCGGGGCCGTGGTGTGCCCCATCATCGCGAGGATTGGAAGGTCACCACTCTTCATGGAGGCCGAGAGGGAGGGACAGACCGTCGTGGAACGCTTCCCGGACTCCGAGGTCACCCACACCTTCAGGGACCTGGCACAGTGCGTCGTGGAGGGAAGGAGGCACACCGCGAGATACCTCTCGGAGAGCGAGCTGGAGAGGCTCATCCTCGGCAGGGAGACCCAGACCAGGAAGTGCCGCGAGAGCGTCCCCCATCTGCAGTCAAAGGAGAAGATACGTCCCTACACGGCAAGGAACGTCACTTACGACGAATCCATACACGGCTGTGCGTTCTCGGGGGCGTCCTCCGTCTGCACCTCCGTCGAGGGACTGACCACCGTCCTCCACTCCCCCAGGAGCTGTGCCCATTTCACGGTGCAGCTGGACTCCTGCAGTGTCAAGGGCTCCTGCGTGAGGGGATATCAGACCCACGAGGAGTTCCTGGACCCCGACGTGGTCTGCACCGACATGACCGAGGACACGATGGTCTTCGGAGGCAACAACCTCCTGAGGAACAGGATCCTGGAACAGGTCGACGCGGGCAGGAGGGACATCGCCGTGATCACCGCCTGTCCCCCCGGGATCATCGGGGATGATGCAAGAGAGGTCGCGAGACAGGTTATGCTGGAACATCCCGATGTCCGCATCGCCGTGATGGACGAGGACGGCAACGCCACGGGCGACTTCATGCAGGGCGTGATGGATGCGGGCATCGAGCTCGCACGGACCTTCTCCGTGAAAGGTGAGACGATTCCCGACTCCCTCAACCTCGTGGGAGTGAAGACCATGTCAAGCAGCGCCCAGTCGGAGCTGGACCAGGTAACCGAGATCCTCGGAAGGATCGGCATAAGGGTCAACTGCGTCCTGCCCGGATTCTGCTCGATGGAGGACATCGCGGACATCCCCAACGCCGCCGCCAGCCTGAAGCTGAACCCCGACGTGTTCACCGAGAAGGTGTGCATGTTCCTGGAGGACGAATACGGCATCCCCACGATCCCCACGCCCGTGCGCGGAGGCTTGAAAGGAACTGCGGACTGGATAAGGGCCGTCGCCGGACAGTTCGGAAAGGACCCTGAACCCGTCATAAGGGAGCTGTCGGAGAGGTTCGACAGGATGATGGAGGGTCCCCGCAGACTCCTGCAGGGCAAGAGATGCGCGGTCGTCACCATAGGGAACGACGTGTCGTGGATCAAGGAGGCCATCGACCGCTCGGGAATGGTGATGGAGAGGGGATACGTCCTGCACCGCACGGACTACAACAGGAACCTCAACTCCGAGTGGATCGACGACTCGTTCACGGTCGCGGAGGAGAAGGACGTGGGCAGGATCATCGAGGAGATCGACGCCCTGTGCCCCGACATCCTCCTCGTGCCGGTCACCGCCAAGGTGAACCCGAGGATCTACCAGTCGCGTCTGCCCTGCGCACCCACCACCGACCCGTTCGCGGGAAGGCTGCTGGCGGAGGACTGGATCAGGGGAGTGCTCGCACCCAAGGAAGAGGAGTGGAGAAGAGATGTCGCTTGAGAATGACAGGCCCGAGAGCTTCCTCGGGATGATGATGGCCCTCGAGGGCATAAGGGACGGATACTGCCTGGTGCACGGACCCACGGGATGCAAGTACTACCCCGCCTCCGTGGCCGAGTCCAGGTTCCCGATGAGAGGGGAGGAGGCCCAGACGAGGAACTTCTTCTCCTTCGCGAGCAGGTACTTCTTCAGCCAGCCCAGGATGCCCTGCACCTATCTGGACATGGGAAGGTTCGTCACTGGCGGAGGGGACAGACTGGAGGAGCTGTACTCCAAGATCGTGAGCCTCGGACCTTCGATCATCTCCATGGTGAACTCGCCCGGTGCATCCCTTGTGGGAGAGGACCTCACCTCCGTCGGAGGGGAAATCCCCACCGTGCGCATCGACCACGCGGAGTACTCGGGAACCTGTTCGGACGGATTCCAGGACGCCATCCTGGAGGTTTTGAAAGTTGTCAAACCAGAATTGACAGAAAGGAACAACAAGGTAAATCTCGTCGGACTGAGCATCCTCCACCTCAACTGGGAAGACATCATCGAGGATCTTGGCTCCCTTCTCGGTGCCTGCGGCATAGAGATCAACACAGTCATCGGCGCAGGATGGACGGTGGAGGACATCAGGAACTCCGCCAACGCCGCCCTGAACGTCCTGGTGTATCCCGAATACGGCGACAGAGTGGCGGAGTTCTACAGGGATTCGTACGGCATCCCGTTCGTCGATGCAGGCGTCCCCATCGGATTCTCGAATCTGGAAAAATGGATTTTACAAACCTGCGAGGCACTCTCCGTCTCTCCGGAACCCGCGCTCGACAGGATAAGAGCCGCCAGAAGGAAGGCTGCGAAGTCCATCGGACTGATGGAGTCGTACCACATGCTACCCAAGGGACACACGTTCTCGCTGATGTGCGACGGATCTCTCGCACTCGCGGCCACCGAGTTCCTGTACAACTACCTCGGGATGATACCCGTGGCGGTCACCTGTGCGAACGGAAGGGACTGGGAGAAGAGGACACTGCAGTTCATCGAGGACAGGAACATACCCTGTGCGGAGGATGCACTCCACACGGAGGCCGAGATCATGCTGACCAGTGGAAGCATCGGATGTTCCTGCGTCGCAAGAGGACTGGTCAAGGACTATGTCGAGATGGAATCCCCCGGAACGAAGTATGTCTGCACCCGTCCCGAGCCCCCCATAGGACTCGAGGGCACGATGATCCTCATCGACAGGGTGCTCAACATCGTCGCCTCCCGGCAGAGGTTCCTCTGACACCTATTTGTAGAGACAGGGAGATACGGTCGCATGGCAGTTCTATCAGACAGGGACATACTCTACGAGATGCAGGGCGGACGCCTCGGCATCTCCGACTACAGCGAGAAGAGCCTCACCCCCAACGGATACGACCTCAGGGTCGCCGAGATATCCATCAACGGAACCGTGTACAAGGAGGGTGTCGTGAAGATCCCCGCCAGGACCATGTACTATGTGTCCACCATCGAGAGGGTCGCACTTCCCGACGACGTCTGCGCCAACCTCTGGCTCAGGACCAGCTGGATCAGGAAGGGCTCCGTCGGAGCGTTCGGAATGATCGATGCGGGATTCGAGGGAACCCTCACCCTAGGGGCATACAATGCATCCGAAAGCGAGATAGAGATAACCATCGGAGAGAGATACTGACAGATGGTGTTCCAGACCATGACCTCCTCTTCCGAGAAGAGCTACGCGAAGAGGAGCGGACACTATCAGGGTCAGACCGGCGTCACCCTCAAACCCATCAACAACCAGTGAACCCACGGCCCTCACGGGCCGGATTCACTATATAAATACAGACTTTTGTCAGAATTTTCAACAAAACTGAGAATTGCTTGATTTTTCAACAATTGTTCGCATTTATATACTGACAATGTTCTGACAACCATATGAGGTTCATCGGCAGGCAGAGAGAACTGGAATTCCTAGAACAGTGGTACGACAATCCGACACTGAATGCTCTGGCGCTGATCGGTCGCAGACGCATAGGAAAGACTACTCTCATCAGGAAGTTTCTGGAGAACAAACCCAGTCTGCACATACAGTTCCTGAATAGCTCCTCCGAACTGAACCTGATTGCTCTGGAGAACTTCATGTCCGAGCATCTAGATCATGCCTGCAGATTCAGGAATTATCTCGACTTCTTCACGGAACTCAAAGAGCTCGCCAGAAAGCAGAGGACGGTGTTCGTCTTCGATGAATACCCCTACATCTGCGAGGCAGAACCCTCGTTCTCCTCCATCCTTCAGAACTTCATCGATCACGACCTGTCGGATTCACTGGTCATCCTCTCCGGCTCATCCATCACGATGATGGATGAGGAAATAAGCGAACGCTCACGTCCACTGTTCGGACGCGTGCACCCCTTCCGTCTCGACGAGATGACGATGGTGGAGTGCAGGGAGTTCTACCCGGAGATGAGCACCGAGGACCAGCTCCGCACCTATCTGACATTCGGCGGCATCCCCCTCTACTACACGGTGCCAGGATTCACCACATACTGTGACCTGGTGGAGGAGACGGTGCTGAAGGACAACTCCGTGTTCCATGAGGAGGGGGACAACATCATCAACAGGGAGCTGACCCCCGCGATCAACTACTACATGATCCTGGATGCCATCTCCTCAGGCTCTGACGAGATCTCGTCGATGTCCGCCGTGACTGGACTTGACCGTCAGATGTGCACATCCTGCCTGAACAGGCTCGTGGAGCTGAAACTGGTGTCGCCCATCCACCCCATGGCAGGCATGAAGACCAAACCCGTGATCTACCGCATCACGGACCGCATGCTGTCCTTCCACCATTTCGTCCAGAGGCGGATGTTCTCCTCTCAAGGGGACTTCGAGACCTGCAGGACTCACATATACACCCTCCACGGCAGGACGTTCGAGGACCAATGTGCCAGGTACCTCCTGGAACGCCTGGACGTCATCGAGATCGGAAAATGGATCGGGCCCGTGGCGAAGAAGGATTCCACAGGCCAGGTCATGAAGAATGACTCGGGAAAGACCATCTACGAGTCCGCAGATATAGACATCGTGGCGACCGTGCAGGAGAACGGACACCGTTACGAGCTTTTCTGCGAGTGCAAGTTCACGGGCGAGACGGTCGGATTCACGGAGTACAACAGGCTGATGGAACGTGTGAGAAGCACCAGGTCCGGTCCGGACCGCAGACTCGCGTTCTTCTCGAGATTCGGATTCGACGAGAGGTTCGAAGAGTTCGCGAGGATGAACGGGATCCTCCTGGTCTCCCTCGAGGATTTACTCGAGTGAGTCGGGAGAGATGTCGAAGACGTACACGCTCATCGTGGGGGAGTAGGTCTTCAGCTCCTGTATGCGGACGACCCTCATTCCGAATCCCTTCTCGGCCATCCGCCTCTTCAGGTCGTCCTGATAGGTGGGAAGTTCCGCACGCTCCATGATCTTGTGCATGTGGATGATTCCGTCGGGTTTGCAGACCCCCAGTGCGGCATCCAGGAACTGATCGGCGATCTGGGGCAGGTTCATCACGACCCTGTCCGCCTTGGGGAGGGCCTTGACAAGTTCAACCGAGTCACCGATCATGCATTCCATGTTGGTGATGTGGTTCATCCTCACGTTCTCCCTCATGTACTTCTCGCACTCGGGATTGAGGTCGATGGAGTAGACCTTCTCGGGCTGGGCGTTCCTGCAGATGACGGATCCGAAGGGTGCGACACCCGCGAACATGTCGATGATGACCTCTCCGGGTCTGACCATCTCCGCCACGCGTGCACGCTCGTTGGCGAGACGGGGGTTGAAGTAGACCTTGGCGGGATCGGTCATCAATCTGGTTCCGAACTCCTTGTGGATTACCTCGGAGGTTCCCTCGCCGGCGATCCTCTCGAGCTCACGTATGCGGAACTCTCCCTTCACGCCTCCGTCGAGGAAGACCGCACGGATGTTGGGGCAGGCCTTCATCATGGCTCTTCCGATCTCCTCCTTGTAGGGGAGGAGGGGATCCTCGAGCTTGGTGATGGCAATGTCGCCCACCACGTCGTGGGAGTTGGGAAGAAGCTCCCTCAGCTCCGCTGGGACATCCACCTTCTCGCGGTAGTCGTTGGTCCCGTGCTCCTGCGGCCTGAGCTCCGCCTCCTCCGCCCTGATGCCCCTGTACTCGTCACAGGTGCAGGGGATGAGGATATCGGAGCCGTCGCTGCCGATGCGGTAGGCGAGGTCCAGGAGGCCGTCCTCGATGAGGCCCCTCCTGTAGGGCTCGCCCTCCCTCTTGGGAACACGGATGCACTTCGCCATCAGTCGTCGTCCTCGATGATCTCTTTGGGTGCGCCTGCGAAGTCGACGAGTGCCTCGGCCTCCATGAAGTGGAGCTTTCCGGGGAGGATGACGCTCTGGAGAGGCGAACCGAGGTCCATCCTGAGAAGGTCCTGGGGGTAGCCGGCGGTGAGCTTCATGTCGTCGGCACCGGCGTGGGAGACGACGCAGAGGAGGGTCTTGTCAGTGATGAGTCCCTCGCCCCACTTCTTCTCTCCCTCGAGGAGCCACTCGATGGCCTGATGGGCGGTCATGTACCTGAGCTCCTCGGCGCGGATGTCGAGGAGGATGAGGGTGTGCAGACCCAGGTCGTGGTTGGCCTTGATGTGGTCGTAGGGAGACTTGGGCTGGTAATTCATCTCAAGGAAGGGCAGGGTGACGGTCCTTCCGAACTTGTAGGGCTGGAGTCCGAACACGGCGGGTGCGGCGGTGAAGATGGAGACACCGGTGAAGAGCCTGACGGGGATTCCCTCGTACATCGCCTGGATCCTCAGATCGACATGGGTGGTGGCGAGCATGGTGTCCCC
>JAKSHU010000069.1 GCA_024399175.1 archaeon | reverse complement strand
CGTCCGTTCTCATTCGAAATCTACCTCAGAACTTCAGGACTCCGGAGTCCATTCCGTACATGATGTTCCTGGAATCGCCCTCTCCGCAGTAGAGAAGGTTCATTCCGTGGGTTCCTGCCTTTCCTCCGTTCTCTTCACCGTAGAAGCTCCAGAGACCGTCGATGGAGATCGCTTTGCAGTATGCATCAACATAGCCTGCAAGGACGTCATGTGCGGCCTTGTCGTCGGAGCATTTGAAGTAGGTGAGGAATTCGTCGTGGTACATGAAGTAGCACTGGATCAGCTGGTTGAGGACTTCGGACATTCCTGAACTGTAGTAGAAATCGGTGATGCTTACTTCGAGACCAGGCATCTTGTCAAGTCCGATCGTCTCATCACAATGCTTGTACATTGCCACGAAGTTGTTTGCCGTGGCCTGTGCGTCACCTTTGGCGGCGTAGATCTGGAAAGGAGTGCCGAGCATCAGGAGGAGATGCTTGAGGTGATACTGCTGGTACATTGCAGTGACTCCCTCGCTGGTGATGGTGTCCCCATGTCCTCCGCTGTTCTTTCCCTTAAGGTAGGCCTCGGCGGAATCGTAGGGGTCCAGAACCATCAGGTTAGCGTATTCCCCCGTGTAGTTGCCGAGGAGGGAGAGCTCGTCGAGGTATCCGTATGCACAGGTCGCACCGACCTCTCCGGCGGCCTTTTTGGAGGCGGGAACACTGGCAACGATGTCCTCCACCAGCTGGTGGACGCCATTGTACCACGTGACGTAGGCTTCGGCGCCTTCGGTCATCTTGAGAAGGAAGCCGAGAGTGAGGAAACCGTAGAGGGTTCCTCCGAACTCCCAGGATGCGATGCGAATGACCTGCACATCCGTGCCCTTGAACACGGACTCC
The DNA here is from genome assembly GCA_024399175.1 of archaeon. GTDB lineage: Archaea > Thermoplasmatota > Thermoplasmata > Methanomassiliicoccales > Methanomethylophilaceae > Methanomethylophilus. The sequence continues at coordinate 7,640 of JAKSHU010000069.1, read as the reverse complement.
ATTGTGGGGCCGTAGGAATCCTTTGTTCCGCAGACGACGTTGACGGATCCGAGATCCTTGCAGGCCTGCGTGATGACCTGGGTGCTGGGCTCGTTGCAGTCTCCGACATCATACATCTTGCCCGGAGTGAAGTCGAAAGTCCTCGCATACTCGGAATGGTACTTTCCTGTGGTGATCCTGTTGTCGAATCCGACGACGAGGTCCTTTCCGCCCATTGCGAGAACACTGTCAAGGGGAGGTGCGATGAGGGTGATGACCTTGTTGGATTTGGTCATGTCATAGGAGGCGATCTCGTAGTCGACATTGACATAGTGGACGGTTCCGACAGCGGACCAGTCTTTGCTGGAAAGAGCGGAGATCATGGCCCTGACCTTGTCCACATCAGCCTGATCGATCTTTCCGTCATTGTTGGCATCCATCATATAGTCCTTCTCGACATCGAAGGACTTGCCTGAGGAGATGAAGTTCTCGATGACGGTGACATCCGAGTCGGAAATCCTCTCGTCAAGGTCGGCATTACCGAGAACGGTGAGATGGCTGTCGGGGTAGGCGGAGGGTTTGAATCCATTGGATTTGCCGTTCACCGTGAGCACCACTGCAGCGGAGGCAGCAATGATGATGGCCACGATTGCTATTGCTAGGATCTTCTTGTTCACTGTTACACCTCAGTAACACTAATTTTCATTTCGTGCTATCGCGACCCGATATATAAGGATTTTACAGATTGAAGGATTCGTATTACGCAGTAACACGAAATATCAAATCGATAACAAGTCAATAAAGGGAATTGGTTTTCCATGATGAACGACGGATTCAGACCCTGGTGCCGATGACGGAGTGGACGGACCTGGTGACGAGTTCGCAGTCCTTGAGCTGTCCAACAGTCACTGAACCGGAGACGGAGTTGGTTCCGATCTCGGTGAATCCGAAGATGCCGCTGGTGAACTGGACGACGGTCTCGGTGACACGGTAGAAGTACTCCCCGTTTCCGAGTCCAGGGACGACGATGTTACCCATCTCACGGGTGGGGTTTCCGCCGCAGAAGCGGAACTCCTCCCTATAGAAGTCGAAGCCGTCGACGGAGATCTCGATGGTGATCTTGCTGACGGCGGTTCCGTCCACCTTGTAGGGCTGGAAAGCCTTGGGGACGTTGTAGAGGAAGCTGATCAGGTCGGTGCCTGCCCTGACGTTGAGGTTGGTGTTCATCATGGTTATCATCTTCAACATGTGCATCATTGTATAAATATATTCTTCAATGTACAATTCAATACATTAATGAATCAAAGGTGTGTTTACTCCACCTCCACATTAAAATCTTGCAAGATGATTGCCTCCAGGATGAGAACTGAGGACGAGAGACTCTACGGGCGCATCTTCGTGGCGATCGGCATCGCCTTCGCGGCATTCCTCGTCCTGTCGGTCGCACTGCCTTTCATGAACACCGCAGGCCTCCTTACCCATCTCGACGGAAGGGTGAATGTCATCGATCACGCGGGCCTGTGGTCCGGCCTCGATCCCCTCACTTCTCTTGTATATACTATAGGTGACTTCGGCTGCCACCAGGAGCAGACCCGCACCATCCTTCTCAACGACAACGAGATGCCGTTCTGCATCAGGGAGACGTTCCTCCTCGTCGGCATCGTGTCTGGTTTCCTCGCAATCGCCCTGTCCAAGAGGATGAGATCGATGTCTACTAGGAACCTGTTCGTAATCGGGGCCGTTCTCGTACTTCTCACCCTCGCGGAATGGACCTTCGAGAACCAGACCTCCATCGACATCCCCCAGATCCGTGCGGTCGTCTCGGTGCTCTCAGGCATCGGCGTCCCGCTTGTGCTCCGCGCCCTGCTTGTGTGGGAGACGGGACTGCTGGACCGTCGCTCAGCATAAGGTCTGGTGAGTTTGTAAAATTCATTTTTACAAACCAATCCATCCCCGAGGACCCGTTTCGGGGATTTCGGGACCCCTTCCGCCAAAATCATCGGAAAATGAGGATTCACGCGGTCAATCGACGGGAACACCCTTATTTACCCCTAGAAATTTTCTCGCACATTCAAACATCTTGGCATTTCAAGAAGTGAAACATGGACGCAACCATCGCAATTCTCTCCCTGTTCGCCGGCATAGGTGTCTTCCTTGTTGCATGCAACATGCTCAGCGGAAACCTCGAGGCCATCTGCTCCACAAGACTGAGGAACCTTTTCGCGAGGGCGTCCGACAAGAAGGCCGTCGGTGTCGGTATCGGTACCGTCGCCACCGCCGCCATCCAGAGCTCGGGAGCCACCACTGTCCTCGTCATCGGATTCGTCAACGCGGGGATCATGTCCCTCACTCTGGCCGCCGCGGTCATCTATGGAGCCAACATCGGTACCACCATCACCGCGCAGATCGTCGCCTGGGGAATGTCGGGGGGAAGCTCCTCGCTCCTCACCACCTGTTTCGCCGCGATGGCCGGAGTCGGTGCGTTCCTCTCCGCCTATGCCAAGAAGGACAAGACCAAGAGCATCGGTGCCATCATCGCCGCCTTCGGAATGCTCTTCGTCGCACTCAACCTCATGAGCTCCTCGATGGAGGAGTTCGCACAGGAGGAGTCCGTCAGGAACTTCCTCGCGAGCATAGACAACATCGTCCTCCTCATCCTCCTCGGAGCGGCCCTCACCGCTGTGGTGCAGAGCTCCTCCGTCATGACCTCCGTCATCATCGTCATGCTGATGCAGGGACTCATCGGCCTCGACCAGGGAATCTACCTCACCATGGGATCCAACATCGGATCCTGCGTCGTCGCTGTCATGGCCGGATTCACCAGCGGAATCAACGCCAAGCGCACCGCGATGATCCACCTGATGTTCAACATCATCGGAGTCATCATCTTCGCGCTCGCCGCGGTCATCCTCGACTTCTCCACCGGCGGAAGCGTCACCTTCGGTTCGATCTTCTCCGGTCTCTTCGGAGAGGTGCAGATTGAGCTCGCGATGTTCCACACCGTGTTCAACGTCATCACCGTGCTCATCATGCTCCCCCTCACCGGCAGACTCATCAGACTGGTCCTCAGGATCATCCCCGACAAGAAGGGAGATGACCCAGCCGACGGTTCCGCACCCCATCTCTACTTCGTGGATGACCACATGCTCAAGACCCCCGCCATCGCCGTCGGAGAGGTCAAGAACGAGATCGTCCATATGGCAGAGCTCGCCAACGAGAACTTCGTCCGCTCCTGCAGGATCGTCTGCACCCTCGACTTCTCCGAGAAGGAGACCTTCGAGAACACGGAGAGACAGCTCAACTACACCAACAAGACCCTGACCTCCTTCCTGGTCAAGCTCTCCAACACCAGACTCAACAACAAGGACGTGGCGTTCGTCACCTCCTCCTTCCGCTCCATCATCGACATCGAGAGGGTCGGGGACTACGCCGAGAACATCGTCGAGTACGCCGAGAAGCTCAGGGACAACAACGAGAGCTTCTCCGAGTCCGCCCAGAACGAGATCAGGGACATGGTCGACATCGTCCAGGAGCTCTACAAGAGGATCATGATCGCCTACACCGAGGAGGACGACCTCGCCCTGGAGGATGCCTATGACTACGAGCAGAAGGTGGACGACGTCACCGACGAGATGGCTGACAACCACATCAGAAGGCTCGGAGAGGGAACCTGCTCCCCCTCGGTCGGTGCGGAGTTCCTTTCCCTCACATCCGACATCGAGAGGATCGCGGACCACTACATCAACGTCGGAAAGACCATCAGAGAGCTTCCCAGAAAATGAGGTCCCCGGTACTATTTCTCACAGTGCCAGATGTTTTGAAGAAGATTCCATAGGGACTCATTCGAGTCCGAGGATCGACATTATTGCGCTCTCGAACTCCTCCCACACAGGGTCGACCTCGCCGACATCCGTGCGGCTCACCATGCGTCCGCCCAGATACAGGGCGCGGCTGGCGAACTGCTTTCCGGGAACCCTGGTGAATCCGAAGTAGGGCTTGCCCAGGGTCTGGACCAGACGAACGACTGTCTCCCACTGTGCGGGCTCCAGCCGGAACGTCTTCTCCCCGCGGGTGACCTTGGTCTTCTCGAAGGTCGAATCGATGTCCCTGTAGAGGGTCGTGGCACAGTAGATGCCGTTGCGGACGTAGCAGAAGTAGACCGCCTCGAGGGGAGAGAGGTCGATGTAGATCCCCTCCGAGAGGGTGATGACGATCTCCCTCATACGGGCGATGCACTCGTCGAACCCGGGCGCCTTCATGCCCTTCCCGAAGGACCTCCTCTTAGAGCCGTCGTCGTAGGTCACGATGAACTCCCAGTCGAGGTCGGTGCCGTCCTCGGAGACGTAGCTCTCCTCCCACTCCCTGAACCCCGAGGAGGTCTCGAAATCCTCGAGCATTTTCCTGGCCCTCTCGTCGAGGGGATAGTCCCAGGTGTGGTCGGCCACGGACCACTGGGAAGCAAGACCCAGACATCCGATCTTGAGCTCGTTCCTGGACACGTCGGACTCGACGGAGAGGTAGGCGGAGCCTGTGGCGTAGATGAATGTGAATGATGTCTGGGAAACCATGTCCGAGCATCACGGTCAACGATATAATGGGTGCGGAGTCACCTTACGATGACACCGAAGGAGTCCAGGAGGTGCACGGCCTCGGGATAGGAGAACATCGCGCCCTTGGAACGGCAGCTGCGCAGATCCACAATGTATCCGCGGGAGTTGCGGAAGTCGGCCCCGATGAGGGTGCAGGTGACGAACTCCGTTCCGGCGAGGGAGCAGGAGGACAGGTCCGCCGAGGTCAGGTTGGTCCCGGAGAAGGAGCACTCGAGGATGTCGGAACCGCGGAAGACGACCTTCGTGAGATCCATGTTCTCGAACATCGAGTACTTGATGGTGCACCTCAGGGCGCTGTCGATGGGTGATCCGAATCCCGAGGGGACCAGATGGGAGAACTGGATGCCGATGAGGGCGCAGGCGTCGAAGAGCGAGCCGCGCATCCTCGTGTTCCTGAAGCGATTGGAGATGATCCTGCATTTCTGGAAGACGCAGTCGGTGAACATGCATCCGATGATGTCGCAGGATTCCGCCGTGCAGTCGATGAACGTGCAGTTCACGAACTCGCAGTCGCTGAGCGTGTCTGCCTTGATCTCCACCCCGTGGAACTCCTCACCGTCGAACAGCTGTCCCGACAACATGGGTTGGTGAATCCCCTCTCAGGATAAGAAGTCCGCGATTCCCTTCTGGACGGTGGCCTGTCTCCGGACACGGTCGTCGATGAAGACCCAGACATGGTCACGGGAGTATGTTGGTACCGTCAACGGAGTCGCAATGCGTGTGACGTTGCGCAGGCGGTAGAGATAGTACGCCCTGCGGTCGCCGAGGGGGTCCAGGGGGATCTGGTACCTCATCGTGGTCTGCCAGGCACGGTAGTGGGCATAGTCAGTGACCTCCACGCGCACCAGGTCCGCGAAGCCCAGGACCTTGAGGCTCTTGTTGTCCAGCAGCGCGATGCGTCCCCTGCGGTCGGTGGGGAACGGACGTGCGTCGCAGTCCTTCCTCCCGTCGAGTATCTCCTCGAGATACAGCCTGTTGATCAGCAATCCGTACATCCTATCCCGCTGATGGATGTCTGACGCAGTATATCTGCGCCAGCATGTTATGTTTCCAGGACATCCGGAACAAGCATCATGGGCGGAGAACAGGATCAGTCCGGACCATTTCCGTCCTGATCGGTCGACGCATCCTGCGCACGTCTCTCACGCACCCTGCGGGAGATGTGGACGTCCGCGACGACTATCGAGCCGAGCACCAGCGAGATGCCGAGGATGTTCAGGGCGCTCAGCACCTCGTCGAAGAAGACATATCCGACAAGGGTGGCGACCACGAGCTCCACGACGGAGACCATCGAGACCAGGGTCGTGGACGCGTTGGCGGTCGCATATGCATACAGATAATATGGGATGAGAGTCAGACCCACGCCGAGGAAGAGGGCCGCACCCAGGACGTCGGGCTCCGCCAGACGGACAAGCGTGCCGGGCAGGTCGGACGTGAGGGCGGTGAACAGCATCGCGCTCACCGTTCCGAAGAGGAAGTAGTAGAACAGCAGGGTGACAGGATGGTATCCGCGACGGGTACCGACCCTTCCGCCGAGGAGGTACAGTGCATAGAACAGTCCCGACAGCAGCGCGCTGACGACCCCCAGCAGGTCCAGGCGTGACTCCCCGATGAGCACCCCTGTGACCAGCATGCATCCGACGAAGGTCATCATCACGGCAATGAGCCTCTGCGCCGTGATCCTCTCCCTGAACAGGAACAGGGACAGGATCATCACGTAGTAGGGAGCGGTCATCTGGAGCAGGGTCGCGAGCGAGATGTTGATCTGGCCCATCGCGAAGAACAGGGTGCCGTCGGAGAGGAACTTGAACACCCCGAACAATATGAAGAACGGCAGGTCACGCGGGTGCACACGGAGCTCCGCACGCTCGACGATCACCAGGACCAGCAGAAGCGCGACGGTGGCCAGGAGAAGTCTGAGGGTCGCCACGTCGAAGGATGCCACACCCTTGTCCACGTGCAGGTAGCGGGTGAATATGCCCAGGAATCCGAACATTACGGCACCGACGAGTGCGCAGAGAACCGCCCTGCCGTGCCTTGTTCCGTCACTTGTCTCCGCCATCGGATCCACCTTTCGAAGGGATAATTTTGCACCGGATATTTAGACAAGATGCGGCGGATCCCGCCATCCGCGAGGGGGTTGATCACAACCTCCGCGTGCCCCCTATTTCAACCTTCCCTATGAAAGAAAAATATTGACGTATTCGTCCAACCAAAAGTGTTCACAAGGGTTTGGGCAAGCCGAATCGGAATAATCTCCAGATAGCATTAAATAAAACAGACAAAAAGTTGCCAAACGTTTATAATGATGCTGTTTTTCGAAGAATATGGTAAAAAATCACACGAAAAACATACATTTATTAAGTCTAATATAACAAACATTTATATAGAAGAATTGCTCAACACTAACTATTTAATACCGAGGCATGAAGATGGCAAGGGAGAAGGAAAAACAGGAGACCATCGAGGTATGTCCCGAGTGCGGAAGCAGGCACATCGTTCGTGATTACGAGCGTGCCGAGCTCGTCTGCCAGGAGTGCGGACTCGTTCTCGACGACAACTTCATCGACCAGGGAGCAGAGTGGAGGGCCTTCGACTCTGAACAGAGCGACAAGAGGGCACGTACCGGATCTGCGATGACTTTCACAATCCACGACAAGGGACTCTCCACCGAGATCTCCTGGAAGAACAAGGATTCCTACGGAAAGTCGATCCCCACCAGGAACAGGGCCCAGATGTACAGGCTCAGGAAATGGCAGAAGAGGGTCCGTGTATCCAATGCGACCGAGAGGAACCTCGCCGCAGCACTTTCCGAGCTCGAGAGGCTCTCCTCCGCCATGGGACTCCCCAGGAACGTCAGGGAGACCGCCGCCCTCATCTACAGGAAGGCCGTCCAGAAGAACCTGATCAGGGGAAGGTCCATCGAGGGTGTCGTCGCCTCCTCCGTCTACGCCGCCTGCAGGCAGTGCGGTGTCCCCAGGACCCTCGACGAGGTCTCCGACTACAGCAGGATCAAGAGGAAGGAGATCGGAAGGACCTATAGGTTCATGA
>JAKSHU010000068.1 GCA_024399175.1 archaeon | reverse complement strand
CAGTACGTCTCCCACTACGTCGACGGAACCGTCCAGGAGTACCTCTACGCCAAGAACTTCGTCGTGGTCGCCTCCGACATCTTCGAGACCGAGGTCCTCAACCCCCTCGCCATCAAGTTCCTGATGGAGAAGAACATGCAGACCCTCTCCGGAGGAGAGCTGCAGAGGGTCGCCATCGCGGGATGTCTCGCCGAGGAGGCCGACATCTACCTGCTCGACGAGCCTTCCGCATACCTCGACTCCAACCAGAGGATGGAGGCCGCCAAGTGCATCTCCAGGATGATGGACAAGAGCGGAAAGTCCGCCATGATCGTCGACCACGACATCTACTTCATCGACATGGTCGCCGACTCCATCATGGTGTTCGGAGGAGACCCAGGTTACCACGGTGTCGCAGAAGGACCCTTCAAGATGAGGGAAGGAATGAACAAGTTCCTCAAGTCCGTCGACATCACCTTCAGAAGGGATGCAGACACCCACAGGCCCAGGATCAACAAGGAGGACTCCAACCTCGACAGGACCCAGAAGTCCGCGGGAGAGTACTACTACCCCGAGGACCTGGACCAGAACAAGTCCAAGAAGAACCAGGACGACTGAGGTCGTTCCTTCATTTTCAGACCGGGGGCGACCCCGGTCGATATTTCCGATTCAATGGACGCATCGAGACACATCGGCATGGCCGCCGCGATCGCCGCGGGTGTGGTCTGGGGATTCCTGGGACTGGCGGTCAGGGAGCTGCAGGCCGCGGGATTCACCGTGATGCAGATGACCTGCTTCCGCTATGTCGTCGTGGTCGTAATCTTCGGAGCGTTCATCGCCGTTCACAACCGTTCCCTGCTGAAGATAGACAGGAGGCTGCTGCTCATCCTCCTGGCGATGGGCATCCTCGGAACGATGCTCAACTCGATGCTCTACTTCGGCTCGATGGAGAGGATCAGCCTATCCCTGTCCACGGTGCTGCAGTACCTGTCGCCGTTCATCGTGGTGGCGCTGTCCATCCCCCTCCTGCACGAGAGGTTCACGATGGTCAAGGGAGTGGCACTCGCCGTGGCGTTCCTCGGATGCGTGTTCTGCACCGGGGTGCTGACGAACGACACCCCGATGGACGTCATCGGCATAGCCCTGGGCGCAGCATCCGGATTCTGCTATGCGCTCTACACCCTCTACTCCAAGAAGATAAGGTCCGAAGGCTGCTCCGTCACCACGATCATGTTCTACACGGGACTCTTCTGCGCCGTCGCACTGCTCCCGTTCTCGGACCTCCCGCGGGCGGGAGAGCTGCTGATGGATCCGGGCAACCTCCTGACCGTGGTCTGCCTGGGGGTGTTCCTGACACTTCTTCCGTTCGGTCTCTACAACTACGCCCTCGGCAGGGTCGAGGCGGGGAAGGTCGCCATCGTGACATACGTGGAGCCCGTGGCGGCCACCGTGGTCGGACTCGCGTTCTACGGAGAGGAGGTCACGCTGGGAATCGTCATCGGCATAGCGCTGATCCTCGTGGCGCTGGCACTTGTCAACAGACCGGGGGCGGACGAGGTTCCGGCCTGAACCTGTTCCTCCTGCGAGGCGACAGGGGCCGGGACGATGCATCAGGCGGGGATGCACCTACCTGTTCAAAGCGCCTCGTTTTCCAGGAATTCCTTCAATGAACAGCAGATGATCCCCTTCTCGGTGACACCGCGATAGACTCCAGGATCCACCATTACCACGTATTTCGGGAAACTGTCCGATATCCGGGCGAGATTTCCGAATTCCCTGCCAAAGGTCTCCCTGCTTCCGATCATCGAACAGGTCTGGACGTAGAGCCGTTCCCCATCCCTGACCGCCACGATGTCTATCTCCTTGCCACCATAGTCTCCGACGTACACCTCGTAGCCCCTGTACAGGAGTTCGGTGAAGAGGATGTTCTCCATGTGTCCGGCGATGTCCTCCGGCCTGTATCCCAGCAGGGAATGCTTCAGTCCCAGGTCCGTGGTGTAGTACTTGTGTTTGTTCTCGAGGATCCGCCTTCCCTTGAGATCGAACACGTTGGCACGTATTATCAGGTTCGCCGCCTCAAGATATCCGATGTATTCATTCACCGTGTCGACGGTGGTCTTTGATCCGGTCGACCTTATGGTGGCACAGATGTTGCTGGAGGAGACATAACTGCCCAGTGTGGACATGATGGTACGATAGATGTCTCTCAGAAGTACGCGGTTGCGTATCCTGAATCTCTGTTCGATGTCCTTCGAGAGGATCACTTCCGTGATGTCCCTCAAGGTCTGCATGCAGGACCTCTCAGGCATGTCCGAGATCCACAGGATCGGGAATCCGCCGATGCGCAGGTATCTGTCAAGGACATCCTTCTCCGGCAGGAAACGTTCCGCGAAAACCTTGCATTCCGCATACGACGGAGGAAGCATGGGAATGCGATTGTATCTGCCCCCCAGATGGGTCGAGTATTCCGACGAGAGCAGGTTCGCATTGGATCCGGTGAGGAAGATGTCGAACATCTTCCTGGCAATCAGATCACGTATCGCCAGTTCCCACCCCTCTATGTTCTGGATCTCGTCCACGATCAGCACATTGTCAATTCCTTCCTGGTACTCCGACTCTATGTAGGCGAGAAGTTTCTCCCAGTCATCCAGATGGAAGAATTCGTGGAGCTCCGTGTTTATGTAGACGACATTGGCATCAGTAAGATGCTGACGGTATAACTCCAGGAATGTCGATTTCCCGCAGCGACGGATACCGGTAATCACCTTAGCATTTCCGTTGCGTACGAACGGTGTGATCTCATCGAGATACCTGTCGCGTGAAACCAGAGAATCATCCATGATGACCCAATATCCTACGGAGTATTAATTGTTATGATTTTATCAGTTCACAAGACGATAAAATATCCAATGGTAAGGGATTTATCGTTCTATAAAAAGATAAAATGTGTGATTATGAGAATTGTATCATTCCGTAAGACTATGAAACTACAAAAACCCGACCGCTCAGACAACAGATTCTGGGAGGTATCGATACGCACGGTTTCGAAAAGAAATCCGCTATCAAAGGAGTGAATGCGGACATCGGTGTGGCAAGTGACTGAATCCCGGACCCAGTCACATTCAAACCACCTGCCACACAATGGAGGACCAGTCTCGATGCAGACTATACCCTCACAGATTGATTTCGTCATACCTAAAAATTTGAAATACTATTAATACAGGCTCGATTATCAAACCACATGGATGAGATGGGCAAGGTCGACACCCATGTTCACACGAACTATTCAGGATACAACTCCAAGCTCGGACCCCTGCGTTTTCCCGAGTCCGTGATATCTCCCGAGGTCCAGGTCGACAGGGCGAGAAGGGAGGGACTCAGTGTCCTGTGCATCACCGACCACAACGAGACGGCCGGAGGATTCGTCGCCGAGAAGTATGCCAAGCGCTTCGACGACATCGAGATCGTCGTTGGCGACGAGGTCATGACGAACCAGGGGGAGGTCATCGGACTGTGGCTCACCGAGAAGCCCAAGTCGTTCCTCTCCCCCGAGGAAACCGTCGACATAATCCACGAGCAGGGCGGCCTCGCCATCGCCCCCCACCCCTTCTCCGTCCACGTGGACGGCATGCAGGAGAAGATCTTCGAGCTCCCCATCGAGGGGTTCGAGACCATCAACGGCGGCCACCCCGACCCGTACTCCAACCTCTTCGCAGGCAAGGTCATGGAGATGTTCCCCGGAAGATGGGCCGCCACATCCGGATCCGACTCCCACTCGGTCTGCACCGCGGGATACAACTGGACGGAGTTCCCCGGACATTCCGCGGAGGACTTCAGGAAGGCCATTCTCTCGAAGACAACCGTCCCCAAGGGAGTGCCCGCCCCCGTCCTCGGACAGGTGCAGTGGAGCATGGAGGTCGTCTGGGGAGGGCAGAAGCTCATGTGGAAGGCCCTGAGGAGGACCCTCGAGCCCGTTCCCGAGAACGAGCTCATCGCCAAGTGCCTCAGGAACACCGACCTGAAGAACGCCACCGGACTCGTGATGGGATTCATCTACGACTTCCCCTTCACCAGCATGCTCGCGACACTCATCTCCACGGGTGTCCTGAAGAGACGTGCGAAGAAGGCCCTGAGGGACATCGACGCCCGTCTGGAGCACGTGAGGGACCTCGTGGCGCAGCTCGACTCCGCCAGACTCTCTTCAGCCGTCGAAGGCATCGCCTCCGTCCACGAGGAGAGGAAGGCGGGGCTGGACGAATGAGTCCCGAGGAGATCTTCGGGATCGCGGTGAACGTGCCGGCATCACATCTCGATGTTCTGATGGATGCCATAGACTCCGTCCTCGAACCACTCTATCCCGGATACAGGAGATGCTTCTACCACCATCCCGTCACGGGCACGTGGAGGACGATGGAGGGGGCCCATCCGTATGACTGAAGGGTGGGGGAGATAACGGTGGCCGAGGAGGTCCACCTGAAGTTCGTCTGCAGGAAGGATGACCTGCAGGCGGTGCTGCGTGTGATAGAGGAGGTCCACCCCTACGAAGAACCCGCCATCGACGTGGTCCCCCAGCTGAGGTGGAGAAGTCTCCTCACTCCGCCTTCTTGATGTTGAAGATGTTGTCGAAGGTCCTCTGGAGCCTGAAGGTCTTGATGCCGTTCCTCCTGTACTCGAGGTCCTCCTCGGAGAGAAGTCCCATCTCGACGTAGTCGAGAAGGGTCCTGTCGGCCTGGTCGAAGTCGTAGAGGATTCCCACCAGGACGTTGATCTTGTAGTTCCTGCAGTGGATGTCGCCGGGGATCTCGCCGTGTCCGCGTGCCATAACGTGGCCGAGGATGTTCTTGTCCTTCAGCATCGCGAGTCCCTGGTTGCAGAGCTCGAGGCAGTGCTCGTAGTCCTCCGCGTTGAAGACACCGATGATGGCGGCGTCGAGGATGTCGAAGCGGTCGTTGTCGGAGAGATCGAACTCCTTCACGGACTCGTAGACGGAGGCCACGAACTTGTAGTTGTGGTCCTCGATGGCCTGGGTCATCACACTAAGAATGAATCCGGTGACGGAGGAGCCGTCGGCATTGTCGAGATACCTCTTGAGCTTGACCTTGTCGTTGTCGGAGAGGGCGTCGTGCCACTTCGTGAGTCCGACCTTGCGGATCTTCTCGGGAACGTCCTTCTTGCCGAATCCAAATCCTAACATGGGTCCCGCATGTCGGACGCATCTTATAAGGATGCGGTCACCTGTGCCCGCCGCGCCTGGTGTCGCCCCTGACGACGGTGTCGGTGCCGAGGACCTTCCGCTCCACGAAGTCCGTGCGTCTGTGGTCGCAGTCACGGGGACAGTGCCTGCAGAACATGCCTCCGCAGCCCTCGGACATGAAGGTTATGTCCACATCGCCGTCGAGCTCGGCCCCCACCTCGTTGCGGAAGTTCTCCACGATGACGTCGGCCTCGTCGACGGTCATCTGCCCGGGCACCACCATGTGCGCGTCAACGTGGACGGAGGAGCCGTAGCGGTTGACCCTCAGGTGGTGGACGTCGAGGACGTCGTCGGTACGGACGTGGTTGATGCACCTGGTGACCTGCCTGATGACCTCCTCGTCGGCGGCGTCCATTATGCCGTTCATGGACCTGTGCATCACGTGCACGCCGGTGAGGATGATGATCGCTCCGAAGAGCATCGCCATCGCGGGGTCGATCCACTCGGCGGAGATGCCGAGCCACGAGCAGACGTACACGACGGCGAGTCCGAGGATGATCCCCACGGAGGAGTAGGTGTCGCTGCAGAGGTGCCTTCCGCTGGCCTCCAGGGCGAGGGACCTGCTGGACCTTCCCATCCTGATGGCGGTGTATCCCATCGCGAAGTTCACAGCCGCCGCGACGGCGACGATGAGGAGTCCGACGTCGAGCTGACGGAGGGAGAAGTCCCCGGAGAGGATCCTCTCGATGGACTCGATGAGGATCAGGACGCCGGCGACGACGATGAGTGCGCCCTCGGTGGTGGAGGAGATGAGCTCCGCCTTGCCGTGACCGTACGGATGGCCCGCATCGGCAGGCTGCATGGAAAGATAGAGGGCATAGAGGCCGATGAAACCTGCGACGACGTTGACGATGCTCTCCAACGCATCCGTCAGGATGGAGACGGAGTTGGTCATGAAGTAGGCGAGGAACTTCGCCAGCATCAGCACGGCGCCGACAAGGGCGATGGTCCTCTGGAAGCTGAAGTTCCTGCGTGCGGGACTCACATCGGCATCATTCATGCAGAATGAGAGTCGTCCGAGTGTATTTATCTGTTGTTCGAACGAAGGATTACCTAAAATGGCGGATCAATCGAGATAGTTGGTCTTCAGGTACTCGGATGCCTTCGAGATGACCTTCTTGAAGACCTCGAACTCCTCGTTGGTGAGCTGTCCGATGATCTTGCCCTGGTCGTCCTGGACGATCCTGTCGAAGTGCTTCACGACCTCCTTTCCGGAGGGGGAGAGGCTGAGTGCGATGGTCCTTCCGTCGATGGGTTCCTCCACAAGATGTCCCGCGTCGCGGACACCCTTGAGAACCGTGGTGACGCGGGCACGGGTAACGCCGAAGAGCATGGCGAGCTTGGACATGGTGATCACGCCCTCCGAATCATTGATGGTCTTCATGTAAATCGCCTGGACGAAAGTGACGCCGCAGGGCCTCACCCTGTCCGCATATATGTAGTCGAACTGATGCTTGAGAAGAATCATCGAAAGCATCATGTCTTTCTCCACGTCCATCATTGATCGGCGCATAAATTACTGCACGACGATAAAATACAATTGTTTTGACCGTTGACAATCCTTGGTTCCGCGGAATATTCCGAGACTCCATCAATGCATCCAAATTGATTCCGATAGTAATATTCATATTCTGCTTAGAATAAACAATCGTTTATATTCCGATTTGACTAGATTGTGTTTTTTAGGATTGACTAAGGCTATATACTGGGCTTAACAATCGGAAATACATGGCAATATACAACTCTGTTACCGAGGCAATCGGACACACACCCCTCATCAGACTGAACAATCTGGCACCCGCAGGAAGCGAGATCTTCGTCAAGCTCGAGAGCAAGAACCCCGGAGGATCCATCAAGGACCGCGCCGTCCTCTCCATGATCAACGATGCCGAGGCCAAGGGAATACTCAAGGCCGGAGGAACCATTGTCGAGCCCACCTCCGGAAACACCGGAATCGCCATCGCGATGATCGCCGCGGCCCGCGGATACAGGGCCATCCTCGTCATGCCCGAGACCATGTCCAAGGAGAGGCAGGCATACCTCAAGGCATACGGGGCCGAGCTCGTCCTCACTCCCGGACCCCTCGGAATGAAGGGAACCCTCGACAAGGCCGACGAGCTCCTCAAGAGCATCCCCGGCTCCCTGAGCCTCGGACAGTTCGACAACCCCGCCAACATCCTCGCCCACAGGACCGGAACCGGAAAGGAGATCCTCGAGGACCTCCCCGACGTGGACTACGTCGTGGCGGGATTCGGAACCGGAGGAACCATCTCCGGAATCGCACAGGCCATCAGAGACGCCGGATCCGACGCGAAGACCATCGCCGTGGAACCCGCCGAGTCCGCACTCGTCACCGGCGGAAAGGCGGGAGGACATAAGATCCAGGGAATCGGAGCCAACTTCGTCCCCGCCAACCTCGACAAGGATGCGATCACCGCCATCGAGACCGTCAGGTCCGAGGACGCCATCGCCACCGCCAGGGAGGTCGCCCGCAGGGAGGGACTCTTCATCGGAATCTCCGCAGGATGCAACGTCTTCAAGGCCATCGAGATCGCGAAGAGGAACCCCGGAAAGAAGATCGTCGCCATCATCCCCGACGGCGGAGACAAGTACGTCAGCATGGGAATCTACGAGTGACGGGGCCTCGAGATGCCGGTGAAGGTCCCCGACAAGCTGCCCGCGGCCTCGGTCCTCGAGAGCGAGAACATCTTCGTGATGACCGAGAGCCGTGCGGTCACGCAGGACATCCGTCCCCTCGACATCCTCATCCTCAACCTGATGCCCACCAAGGTGGAGACGGAGATCCAGCTGATGAGGCTGCTCTCCAACACCCCTCTGCAGGTGAACATCACCCTGCTGAGGATGAGGAGCCACACGTCCAAGTGCACCTCCGAGGAGTACCTCGACAGGTTCTACGACGTCTTCGACAACGTCAGGAACCGGAACTGGGACGGCCTTATCATCACCGGGGCGCCCGTCGAGAACATCGACTTCGAGGACGTGGACTACTGGCCCGAGCTCTGCGAGATAATGGACTGGTCGAAGGACCACGTCTTCTCCACCCTGCACATCTGCTGGGGAACGATGGCGGGCCTCTACCATCACTACGACGTGCCCAAGTATCCCCTCGACTCCAAGATGTCGGGGGTCTTCTCCCACAGGATCCTCTGCCACGGAGAACCCCTGCTCAGGGGATGTGACGACATCTTCACCTTCCCCCACTCCAGACACACGGAGGTCAGGGCGGATGACATCGGGGAGCACCCCGAGCTGCGCATCCTCGCCACCTCGGAGGAGGCGGGTGTGGGAATCGTGGTCAGTGACACCCACAGGCAGGTCTTCATAACCGGCCACATGGAGTACAATCCGGATACTCTCGACAATGTGTATA
>JAKSHU010000067.1 GCA_024399175.1 archaeon | reverse complement strand
ATGGACGAAGCACTTGAGGAGATGAAACAGTGACCACCAAGATTCTTGTATCCGACAAACTCGACAAGGCAGGACTCGAGATCCTCGAGGCCTCCGGAATCCCCGTTGTAATGAAGCCCGGCATGACCGAGGACGAACTCTGTGCAGAGATCGTCGACTATGACGCACTCATCATCAGGTCCGGAACCAGGGTCACCAGGAAGGTCATCGACGCCGCCAAGAAGCTCAGGCTCATCGGACGTGCCGGTGTCGGAGTCGACAACGTCGACATCCCCTACGCGACCGAGAAGGGTATCCTCATCATGAACACCCCCACCGCGAACACCCTCTCCGCTGCGGAGCACACCTGTGCCATGATCATGGCCATGGCAAGAAACATTCCCCAGGCGCACCAGTCCATGCACGAGGGCAAATGGGACAGGTCCAAGTTCTCCGGAGTGGAGCTCAACGGAAAGGTTCTTGGTATCATCGGAACCGGACGTGTCGGACTCGAGGTCGCAAGGAGGCTCAAGGCCTTCAACATGACCATGGTCGCATCCGATCCCTTCCCTCCCAGGAAGGAGGTCCTTGACGAGATCGGAATAGAGCTCCTCGCAAACCACGAGGAGGTCATCAAGCGTGCGGACTTCATCACCATCCACAGCCCGCTCCTTCCCTCCACCAAGGACATGATCAACGATGCCCAGTTCAAGATGATGAAGCCCACCGCCAGGATCGCCAACGTCGCCCGTGGTGGAATCGTCAACGAGGATGCACTCTACAGGGCACTCAAGGACAAGGTCATCGCAGGTGCCGCCTTTGATGTCTGGTGCGACGAACCCCTCAACGACAACGAGAAGAAGCTCCTCGAGCTCGACAACCTCGTCACCACTCCCCATCTCGGAGCAAGCACCGCTGAGGCACAGCTCAGGGTCGCCATCGACATCGCCACCTCCGCAGTCAAGTACCTGAAGGATGGCATCATCACAAACGCGATCAACATGCCCCGCGGAAGGATCACTCCCGAGTCCGCACCCTTCGTCCCCCTCGCAGAGAGGCTCGGAATCTTCGCCAACCACCTCAACGCCGGAAAGTCCGTCTCCTCCTTCGAGGTCATCGTCAACGGTGCACTCGCACAGGGCGACATCGCCCTCCTCCGTGTCAACGCCGTCAAGGGATACATCAGGGACATGGTCGGAGTCGACAACGCCAACATCATCAATGCCGAGCCCGTCGCCAAGTCCAAGGGAATGGAGATCAAGGACTCCAAGAACGAGAGCTCCGTCAACTACTCCAACATCATCGAGATCAGGACCGTCTCCGAGGGACAGGCCTCCAGCGTCAGCGGAACCGTCTTCGGTGAAGAGCCCAGGCTCGTCGGTTACAATGGATACTCCTTCAATGTTCCCCTCTCCGGAAACATGATATTCCTCAACTACGCCGACAGGACCGGAATCGTCGGTGCCGTGGGAGCAGTCCTCGGAAAGGCAAACCTTGATATCCAGCAGATGGCAGTTGCAGTCAATGGCACCGACAAGGCGATGATGGTTCTCATCATCGGACAGAAGCCCTCGGCAGCCATCGTCGATGAACTTGCACAGGCCATCGGCGGAACTGCGAAGTTCGTTGACGTCAACTGAACCAAATGGGATGGATCATGATTACCGTAGACGATTTGACCCTCGCCATCGAGAACAGCATCGATAGCGACATGAAGCTGGAGCATGAACAGGCGTTCGACCTGGCCCAGCACGTGCTAAACTTCTTCGGTTACTCAAACAGGATCATCGACAATGTTCTCGAGCCCGAGGACCGCGACGCATTCTATATGCTCGAGGACTCGGGAGTCCTCACCACCGAGAGGGAGGAGATTACCCTCTACGATGGTCGTGAGTGGAGGATCCATTACTGGCTCTTCAAGAACGACAAGATCGAGGATCTGATCAACAACGTCAAACCCGTCAAGGAGGAGGTCATCGTGGTGGATGAGGAGAAAGACCTCTACTCCAACCTTCCTGCCGAGGCCTGGGTAAAGCACGTTGAAGAAGACGAGGAATGACCTCACCAAATTGTTTCCCATATCCGTACAGGCCCGGCCAGGAGGACATAGTCCGCCTGGTCAGGGCATCTGTGCACGATGGTCAGCAGCTTGTGCTGGAATCCGGGACAGGTACCGGAAAGACCGTGGTGTCCCTGTGTGCGGCCCTCGAGGGTTGCACGGATTCCAGACGCAAGGTAATTTTTCTGACAAGAACAAAGTCCCAGCAGAGACAGATCGCGCTGGAGGCAAGGGCCATCTCGTCCAAGATGGACGTGATGTGCGTCTCGATGCAGGGTCGCGGTCCCACCACCTGTCCGATGATCGAGAACAAGAGGGAGTTCGCCGGAGGAACGTCGGAGGAACTTTCGAAGATGTGTTCCGTTCTGAAGAAGGGGAATACTGATGCGGGATCCTGTCCGTATTTCAACAATCTCGACAGTGACAGGGTGGAGGCGTGCGTGTCGTTCCTGCGTTCGGTGCACCCTGATCCCGAGGAGTTCCGTGAGTTCTGTTCAGCAGCGGGAATCTGCCCTTACGAGGCATCAAAACGCATGCTCCAATATGCGGATGTCGTGAGTGCGCCATACGCATTCTTCTTTATCCCTGCCATTCGCGGACATT
This sequence comes from archaeon, assembly GCA_024399175.1. Taxonomy (GTDB): domain Archaea; phylum Thermoplasmatota; class Thermoplasmata; order Methanomassiliicoccales; family Methanomethylophilaceae; genus Methanomethylophilus. Next base: position 6,112 of record JAKSHU010000067.1, on the reverse strand, counting down.
TCCTTGAGTGGATGGGGGTGGGCGAGAGGGATGTGGTCCTGATAGTGGACGAGGCTCATAATCTGCCCTCCTACCTTCGCGACATCCAGACTTATCGCGTGACCCGTCATTCCCTGGATCTCACGATGTCAGAGGCGGATGACGAGGGGGACCCGGAGGTGTACAGCGGCATCTCTGTGAGAGACATCGTCACGTTGATGCAGGAGGTCCTCAGGGATGCACAGATCAACTATCTGAAGCGTGACAACGATCTGATCCCCTCAGGCTATCTGCAGGAGGAGCTGATGGTCCGTCTGGGTATGACCACATTCGATATACGTAACATGCTGGCCAACATGGTCGGGGTGGGAGAGGCCGTGGCGGATGGCAAGAGGCTCAACCGCAGGCTTCCCCGTTCGCACATACTCACTCTGGCCAGATTCCTGCTGAACTGGATCAGCTGCGATGAATCCTCTCATGTGTATCTGGTGTCGGGAGGGGACAATCCTGCCCTGGAGGCATACTGTCTCGACCCCCGTGACGCCTCGGACGTGCTGTCCCAGTGCCATTCCACAATAAGCATGTCTGGAACCCTTTCGCCTCTACCGTATTATGCGCAGGAACTGGACCTTTTCAATCCGGTTCTCAGCGAACGTCCCTCTCCGTTTCCTAGGTCGAATCTGAAGGTGGGATATGTGCGTGACGTCTCCACCAAGTATGATGAGATCAACGGCGAGGATGGCACTTATGACAGACTGGTGGACTACGTCATAAGGCTGGTAAACTCGGTGAAGAAGAACACGGCAGTGTTCTTCCCCTCGTACTCTCTGATGCAGCGTTTCATAGATGACAATGTTCCAGCAATACTGAATCGTGAGATCTATTACGAACGCAGCGATATGCCCCAGAGCGAGCTGATGGAGCAGACGATGGATTTCAGATGCAGTCCTGGAAGCGTCCTCTTCGCGGTGTCCGGTGGTCGCATCAGCGAGGGACTCGACTTCCCGGGAAAGGAGCTGGAACTCGCCATCATAGTGGGTATTCCCTATGGAAGGCCCTCAGCCAAGCAGGATTCGCTGATCCGTTACTGCCAGTGCCGTTTCGGGGATGGCTGGAACATGGCGGTGAAGGTGCCCGCGGTCAGAAAGATGAGGCAGGCCATCGGCAGACTGATCCGTTCCGAGACAGATCGTGGGATTGCGATAATCCTTGATCGCAGGGTAGCGATGATGTCCGAGATCGATGCCGAATACATGGTCGATCCCGTCTCCGAGGTCCAACGCTTCTTCAGTTCGTCCTGAACTCCCTGTCCTGCCGTTTCACGAAGAGTCCTAATATGACATTGCGATGAAGCATCATGCAGATTGAAGTGGACGAAGCAGTCAAACAGATGGTACTGGCAGAGAAGCATGATTTCCGTATCTGCACCGCCTGTATGGGTCCTGCTCTTGTGTCTACCGAGGTCAAACCCCCGAAGGATTCTGATGAGAAGATTCCTGTCGGAGATTATTTCATCTATGTGTCCCGTGTGCAGGCACCCTACATCGACAGGATCACCATGGAAATGATCTATGATGAGGACGAGATTGATTCCTGTCCTGCCTTCTACGCATACACCGATCGTAAGAGAAATAGTCAGAACTGACCTCAAGACAGTCTGGTAGCGTTTTCCGCGCATTCCTGAGCGAGTCTGTTCAGCTCAGTGACCTCATAATAGCTCTGGGCCTTGACGATATCCGATTCAGTGACGACCTTCTTGGGGACGATTGTGCATCCCACGGCGGGAAGGTTGGATAGCTCCATGGTTCCGATTCTTTCCGCGATCTCGATGATCTCGAGCTTGTCATAACCTATGAGGGGCCTGAGGATGGGGAAGTCCACATCCTTCATCTCGGCCCTTATGTTGAGCAGGGTCTGTGAGGCCACCTGTCCGAGGGAATCTCCCATGACCACAGCCTTGGCTCTGAGTTTGATGCAGAGTGCCTTTGCCGTGAGCTGCATCGCATGTTTGCAGAGGACGCACTGGTAGAGGCTGTCTACCCTCTCGGAGATGGTCTTCTGGGTGGGGCCGTGTGCGGCCATGTAGAGCGGCATCTCCTGGCCAGTCTCCTTGCGGAGCTGCTCTGCGAGCTTGACCGCCCTGTTGATGAGCCCGTCGTCGGCATAGGGGCGGTTGTCCATGTGGAGGAGGATGACCTCTGCTCCCGCCTTCGCCATCTCATATGCTGCCACAGGCGAGTCGATTCCGCCGGATAAAAGACAAATTACCTTCAAGTGTTCACTCTTCCAAAATCGGGGGTGCCGAGGTAATCCTCGGACTCATATTGTTCGCTTTCCAACATGTTGTAGAGGGATTTCACGAACTCGCGGAGGCCATCCACTTCGGAACGCAGTCTTGCGACCTCGTCCTTGAGGGCCTGCATCTGCTGGGCCTCCTCCTTGTTCATCATATCTTGACGTCTCCGTAATCGTCTGCGAGTTTACGGGGCTGGGTCTTTCTGCACTTAGGGCAGGTGAGGGCCTTGTTTCCCTTGGGGACCAGTTCGCTCTTGCAGATGCCGCACTGTGCGCGGATGACTCCGAGGTGGGCCTCCTTGGTGGTGATCTGCAGGGAGGGTTTGACACTGATGACCTTTCCACGGACGAGGTCTCCCTTTCTGAACTCGTCTGCCACGTTGTCGGTGTAGTCGGGGGAGATCTTGGAGACGTGGATGGTTGCGACCGTGCTGCTTCCGATGTCTCTGGAGGTTCCCTCGGTGGCGATGGCGGTGGCCGTCGCCATGGTCTTCCTGGTGTCATCGATGGTGAGGTAGATGATGTCACCCTCCTTCAGGATGTTGGGGGGATTGTAGGAGACGACCTTTGCAATGCACTCGTTGTCATCGAGGATGAGGGTTCCGCATTGCGATGCGTAGATCTTTCCATCCCTAACGTACGTGCCATCTGCGGCGACGTACTCCTCTTCAACTGCGATCTCGTCTCCGGGAAGAACCTGTCTGTCGGTCAGGATAATCTCTCTGAATTTTATTGAATCAACACCGCGGCTATTTCCACGGTCTGTTTTGCTTTCGTGTGAAATGAGAAAGTATGGGGGATTACGTACTTATAAATTTTATATGAGGCAACGCACCGTCCTTTTTCCTCCGCATACTCCTTGATGAAGTCCAGGGTGTTGGCCATGTGGATGGAGTAGACCCTCTCCGCGGACTCCATCGCCTTGTCCAGGAACGGTCTGTCCGCGTTGCGTTTCTGACTGCCGAACGGCGGGTTCATGAGCACGGTGTCGGCTCCCTCCTCGACCGCACGCACGTCGGACTGGCGGAAATCTATGTCCAATCCGAATGTGCCAGCATTACATTTTGCAATCTCAAGGGCACTGGGGGACACATCATATCCCACGACCATTCCTGCACCCATGAGGGCGGCGGCTATCGAGAACATCCCTGTTCCGCATCCCAGGTCCAGGACCTTCATTCCCTCGATGTCTCCGGAGGCATAGGCGTTGAAGACGATGTCCGCCGCGATGGTAGCCGGGGTCGGATACTGTTCCAGAGTGGGATCCGGATTTGCGAAGGGCCTCACCTTCTCGAGCGCAATTTCAAGATCCTTCTTTTTCATCATCGTAGTCATTTCCTGTCGGTATAAATTGGTTCCACAGAGGTATTCAGGGGATGTCGCACAAGCGTCCTGTCAACCCAAGGAGCCAAGTTTATGTATGTTCGCGCGATAAGAAAATCAGGTACTCAGTACATTTCCTTGGAGGAATTAAACTGGTCAAGATTAAGAGAGCAATCATCAGCGTTTCCGACAAAACCGGAGTTATCGATTTTGCAAAACAGCTCGTTTCAATGGGTGTCGAGATCATCTCCACCGGTGGAACATACAGACTTCTGAAAGAGAACGACATCAAGGTCGTCGAGGTGGCGGACGTCACCGGATTTCCTGAGATGCTCGATGGGCGTGTGAAGACCCTGCACCCCAAGGTGCACGGAGGAATCCTCGCAAGGAGGGACGTTCCCGAGCACATGAAGGCCATCGAGGCAATGGGAATTGAACCCATCGACATGATCGTCGTCAACCTATATCCCTTCAAGCAGACCGTTCTCAAGGAGGGTGCAACCCTGGAGGACATCGTGGAGAACATCGACATCGGCGGACCCAGCATGATCCGTGCCGCCGCGAAGAACTACAAGTCCGTCGCGGTCGTCACCGAGCCCGAGCAGTATGCAGAGATCCTCGAGAAGATGACCGCCTGTGGCGGAGAGCTCGACGAGGCTCTCCTGAGCAAGCTCATGGCAAGGGCGTTCACCGTCACCGCCAACTATGACGCCATGATTGCATCCCAGATGAACGCCCGCTTCGAGGACACCCTCTTCCCCGCATCCTGGCCCCAGGCCGCTGAGAAGGTCTGCGACCTCAGGTACGGAGAGAACCCCAACCAGAAGGCGGCATTCTACAAGTTCCCCTTCACCGAGGGTGTCACCGTCGCAAAGGCGGAGATCCTCCACGGAAAGGAACTCTCCTACAACAACATCCTCGATCTCGACAAGGCCCTCGACATCGTCATGGACTTCGAGAGGCCCACCGCGGTCATCATGAAACACACCAACCCCTGTGGTCTGGCCTCCGAGGACACGATCTCCAAGGCCTTCAGGGTCGCATACGACGTGGACCCCATGTCCGCCTTCGGCTGTGTCATCGCACTCAACAGGGAGTGTGACGTCGAGACCGCCAAGATGATCCATGAGTACTTCGTCGAGGCAGTCATTGCCCCCAGCTATGCCGAGGGTGCACTCGAGATCCTCGAGGAGAAAAAGAAGAACATCCGTCTTCTCAGGACCAACCAGCCCATCGGCCCCGCATACCGCGTGAGGGAGATGAAGACCAAGAAGGTCCAGGGCGGACTTCTTGTGCAGACCGACGAGGACGTCCTCCTCGATCCCGACAACCTCAAGGTCGTCACCAAACGTGCCCCCACTCCCGAGGAGGTCCACTCCCTCCTCTTTGCCTGGAAACTCGCCAAGCACGTGACCTCCAACGCCGTCGTCTACGTCCGTGGTGAGCACGCGGTCGGAATCGGTGCAGGTCAGATGAGCCGTGTCGACTCTGCGAAGATCGCATCCTTCAAGGCCAACGAGCCCACCAAGGGATGTGTCATGGCCTCCGATGCATTCTTCCCCTTTAGGGATGCAGTGGATGCCGCGGCGGAAGCTGGAATCACCGCGATCATCCAGCCTGGAGGAAGCATCAGGGACCAGGAGTCCATCGATGCCGCCAACGAGCACAACATCGCGATGGTCTACACCGGCTGCCGTGTCTTCAGGCACAGCTGAGAATAATGCACGGGGGAGCAATCCCCCGTAAAACGTTTTCAATCGTTTTTGGGGTCATCCTTCGATGACGCATTGATGATCTGGTCCTCGCGGATGATCGACTCTGGGTCAATGGATTTTCCCGCAGCCTTCCTGGCCATGTGGCCTCCGGGCCCGCCACGGTTGTCCCTGGCGACGTCCTCACATTCCTTCTTGCTGCAGAGGAATGTTGCAAAAAGCACCTGGGTGCAGGGTGCACCGCAGATCTCGCATTTGTACTGATCAAAGTCTAATGCCATCAAGTATGGATGCGTCCGGGGTTATATCAAACTAAGCCGAGGCGACATCATTCGATGTCCATGGAGAAGTGAACCGCCCTGGGGGAATGGGTGAGCTCGCCCAGGGACACGATATCGGCACATCCTGCATAGTTCAGGATGGTCTCTGAGGTGATGTTTCCTGAGGCCTCGACCAGGACTTCCGGATTGATCTTCTTGACCTCGTCCCTGAGTCTCTTGGTGGCCTCTGGGGGGAAGTGGTCGGCCATGATGATGTCCGCACCACATCTGGCGGCCTTGAGTCCTTCCTCGTGATCGAGCACTTCGATCTCGACCCTCAGGCCTTCTGGAACATTGGACATCAGCTCTGCGATCGCATCGATTCCGCCTGCGGCGGCGATGTGGTTGTCCTTCACCATCGCCATGTCATACAGGCCCCACCTGTGAGTCCAGCCACCGCCGAGAGCGACCGCTTTCTTCTCGAAGTACCTGAACAAGGGCGACTTTGTGACGGTCATCGGCTCCAACGGCGCCGGCAAATCC